>CAYNVT010000054.1:0-14823 GCA_964400685.1 uncultured Bacteriovoracaceae bacterium
AGAAATGAAACACATAGTCATGCTGAGCGAGAAGCTCAAGTCAATAGCATAATCAATAAGGCTGCAAAGAGAAGGGGATTTGACGATGCCGGGATTCAAGGCTGTGAAGATTGCTGAAAACGTTTTCTGGGTAGGTGCCATTGACTGGAACATAAGAGACTTTCACGGTTATTCCACCCACAGAGGGAGCACATACAACGCCTACCTGATACTTGCAGACAAGATTACTCTAATAGATACGGTAAAAGCGCCCTTTAGGGATGAGCTCATGAGCCGCATCTCCTCTGTGATCGATCCCAGGAAGATCGACTACATCGTGTCCAATCATACAGAGATGGATCATTCCGGGTGTCTTCCGGAAGTGATAAAGGAAATCGAACCTGAAAAGGTTTTTGCTTCAGCCATGGGTGTAAAGGGCCTCAATGAGCATTTCAGCATCGATAAAGAAATAGTGGCCCTCAAAAGTGGCGATGAACTGAACCTGGGCAACATGACGCTTGCATTCACCGAAACGCGGATGCTCCACTGGCCCGATTCAATGTTCAGCTATCTAAAGGAAAGAAAGCTCCTCTTTTCCCAGGATGCATTTGGAATGCACCTGTCCAGCGATGAGCGTTTCGCAGATGAGCTGCCTGAGGATCTGCTCGAATTCGAGGGTGCCACATATTATGCAAACATCCTGCTTCCCTATTCTCAGCTTGTGCTCAATCTGATTGAAAAAGTGAAAGCAAGCGGTATGGAACTTGAAACAGTTGCACCCGACCACGGTCCCGTATGGAGGGGCCAGGGCATTCCATATATATTCGGCAGATATCAGGATTGGGCAACTCAGAAACCCACGATGAAGGCAGTCATCGTTTATGACACCATGTGGAAATCAACGGAAAAAATGGCGCGAGCGATCGAGGAAGGGCTTGTAGAGGGAGGAGCAAAGGTTAGATCTATTGAAATGGGTGCATCGCATAGAAGCGATGTGGCATATGAGCTGCTTCAGGCAGGGGCCTTTGTCGCAGGAGCCCCGACTTTGAACAATAACCTCTTCCCGTCAATGGCGGATGTGCTCACCTATATTAAAGGCCTGAAGCCAAAAAACCTGGTCGGTGCGGCGTTCGGTTCATATGGATGGAGCGGAGAATCTGCCGCACAGGTTGATGTCTATCTTAAAGAAATTGGCGTTGAAACAGTTGCAGAACCTCTGAAAATCAAGTGGGTACCTGATGCTGACGCAATAGAAAAATGCAGGCAGCTCGGACTGACAATCGCATCTAAAATGAAGGAGAAAATGTAATGGGCGAGATTAATTCAAAGGCGCTTTGGGACATAAGTTATGGTCTGTATATTGTCACCAGCATATCTGGTGAAAAGGCAAACGGTCAGATTGCAAACACCGCCTTTCAGGTAAGCAACAAGCCAGCGAAGGTCGCCGTAAGCATAAACAAGGAAAACCTTACGCATGAATACATCAAGTCAAGCGGTGTACTGGCCATATCGACCCTGGAAGAAGAAGCGCCTCTTTCATTTATCGGCACTTTCGGATTCAAGTCAGGAAGAGACATCGACAAACTGTCTCAGGCAAAATACTTCAAAGGCGAAACAGGCTGTCCCGTTGTTACAGAGAACTGCCTCTCATGGATGGAAGGCAAGGTCATCGGTGAAGCCGATGCCGGTACACATACAATTTTCATTGTTGAGATTACCGGGTGCGATGTGCTGAAAAAAGGTAAACCACTTACTTATGCCGTTTATCAGGATGTCAAGAAAGGCAAAGCCCCCAAAACAGCACCGACCTATAAGGGTGATGCTGCCAAGGAAGAAGAAAAACCGGAAATTAAAAAAGGAGAAAATATGCAGAAATATGTATGCGGAGTTTGTGGATATGTCTATGATCCTGAAAAGGGCGATTCGGAAGGCGGGATCCCTGCAGGAACTCCTTTCGATAAGCTGCCTGAAAGCTGGACCTGCCCTGTATGCGGCGCCGGCAAGGATGAGTTTTCACCGGAATAATAATAAATCAATTCGGAGAAAAATTTATGCCCGTATGCCATCCCCCTTCCAAGGAATTCTTCGAGGGATTGTATCGGGCATATAACCATTACGAATACATACATCCCGATCCCCTAGAATTTGTCTACCGCTACCACAAAGGCCCTGACAGGGAAATCGCAGGGCTTATTGCATCGTGCCTGGCATACGGAAGGGTCGCTCAGATTCTTAAAAGTGCAGGGACCGTACTGGACGCGATGGGAAAGAGCCCGAGACTTTTTATAGAAAAATCAGACGGCAAAGCATTGCAAAAGACTTTTTCTTCCTTCAGGCACAGATTTACAGATGGCAGAGAGACAGCCTGTCTTATTGAAGGGATAAGAAATGTTATAATGGCTCATGGATCAATTGAGGCATGCATTGCTTCAAACATTAAACAAGACGATACAGACATACTTCCCGCTCTTGAAAAACTTGTTGAAAACCTGTCCGGGGATCATGAGTTTAAAAGCCTTCTACCAAGGCCTTCGGCAAAAAGCGCATGCAAAAGGCTTAACCTTTTTCTCAAGTGGATGATCAGGGAGGATGACGTGGACCCGGGCTGCTGGAGCAGCATCGGTCCTGAACTGCTTGTCATGCCCATTGATACTCATATATTCAGGATATGTTCAAACCTTGGCATTACAAAAAGAAAAAGCGCAGACATGAAAACTGCACTTGAAATCACCGGATTTTTCAAAGAGATGAATCCTGATGATCCGGTTAAATATGATTTTGCTCTGACCCGACCCGGAATATGGAACGGGCGCATCCCTCACGAATGCAGGGAAATATTGCAACAGGAGGCAGTTTATGGATGATGTCATAAAAAAGGCAATACATGATGCTTATACAGGGGAATCAAAAGCAGCACTCAGGCTTAAAGTTTTTGCTGAAAAAGCGGAAGCCGAGGGTTATCCGCAGCTTGCCAAACTCTTCAGGGTCATATCACTTTCCGAAGAAATTCACGGCAAACGCGCTCTAAGGCTGCTTAAGGCAGTAGGGAACACGGAAGACAACCTCAAGCAGAGTTTTGAAAATGAAACGAGGGTTGCCGAAGTGGCATATGACGATTTCATAAAAAAGGCCGAAGAGGCCGGGGATAAGGCTACATCGCTCTATTTCAGCCAGTCCCGCGATGTTGAGGAAATACACGCCAAACTCTATAAAGAAGCCATGGACCATGTTATGGAAGAGCGTGAAACCCAATATTATGTCTGCGACATTTGCGGATATGTTTCAGACGGCATCCTCCCCGAAGTCTGCCCCATATGCAATGCAAAAAAAGAACGCTTCATGGCTTTCGGCTGACAAAAACCAGGTAAGAAGAACGAGAATTGCTAACCGTTTTTTTTCGAAGTTTATTGAGGCAGTTTTTCAAGCGCTCCAGTAATATTTTCAAGTTTCGGACGGGTATTGATGTCGTTAACGTCGATGTATGTGAGGAAGCCTTTTTTATCAATAATGAATATGGCCCTCTCGGAGGTCCCGTTTGATCTTAAGACCCCGTAACTTCGGGCAACCGCTCCATGCGGCCAGAAATCGGAAAGAACCGGAAACCATAATGACCCCATCTGTTTTGTCCAGGCATAAAGGGTGGGAATGCTGTCTACCGTGATTCCAATAAGGATTGCATTATTATCATCGAAAATATCCCTAACAATATTATAGCCCGGCCACTGATCGGAACATACCGGTGTCCAGGCGGCGGGTACAAATGATATGACCACATTCTTCTTTCCCCTGAAATCAGAAAGCTTTACACGGCCGCCGGAAACCGCGGGTAAATCAAATTCCGGGGCTGCATCTCCGGGCTTAAGGGTTGTCTGGCTGTCGATTGGCTTGAGGCTTCCCGGATTATATATATTGTCCTTGAACGCTTCTGATGCCGGAAAAGCGGGAACAGATAAAAATAGAACCAGGACTGCTATCAGGAATGACCGTTTCATGACTGCCTCCTACTTTACCATGGAAGAAAGCTTGAGAAGGTTATTCAAAAATTCGTCGGCATTTTCAAATCCGCCGTTCTGCGAATAAAAAACCTTGTAACCGCCTTTACCATCAAGAGTCACTCCAAAAAAATGCGGTGTCAGAACTCCTTCCAGCCTGTTTGCAGCACTATAGGCCTTGTCATCGAACAGGGGAAAGGCTACATTATATTTCTTCCTGAAAATATTCACTTCATACGGAGAATTGCCCACACCTATGCCAAGCATCATTACACGGCCTTTTGTATCCGGTCTTGTATTTATCCTTGTATAAAGCTCATTGACCTTTGGCGCATATTGCTGGCAATGAGGGCAGTACATATTGAATATCTCGATAATCAATATCCCCTGCCTTATTTGCGGGATAAAGAACTGTCCCTCCTTCTCTTTTATTCCCAGATATTTTCTTGAAGCCTGGTCTTCAGGGACATTGAGTTTAACGGTTCCGATTTCTTTTGAATATTTCAGTTGATCTGCGCACAACAAACCAGCCGATACCAATAAAAGTAAAGCAGCCAATAAGAGTACTCTCTTCATATGGTCTTCTTATCAGGACTGCCATCCGGCAGTCCTGATAACTTAATTACCAGTTCTCTCCGAGCACTTCGAAGTATGCCTGGGGATGGGCACAAGCAGGGCATGCATCCGGGGCAACATTCCCCTCGTGAATATAACCGCAGTTTCTGCAGCGCCATACAATCTTGCCGTCTTTCTTGAAAACTTTTCCTGCAGCTATATTTGCAGCCAGATCTTTATAGCGCTTCTCATGCTGTTTTTCGGCAACCGAGACCGCCTCCCAGACTTTGGCAATTGCTTCGAAACCTTCTTCTCTGGCAATTTTTGCGAACTCGGGATACATGTCGCTCCATTCGTGATACTCTCCGGCTGCCGCTGCTTTAAGATTTTCAAGCGTTGTCCCCACGACACCTGCCGGGAATGTTGCAGTTATCTCGACATCGCCGCCTTCAAGGAATTTAAAAAATCGCTTTGCATGCTCTTTTTCCTGGTTTGCCGTCTCTTCGAAAATATCAGCTATCTGAACATAACCTTCTTTCCTGGCCTGTGATGCAAAATATGTATAGCGGTTCCTGGCCTGCGATTCCCCGGCAAAAGATCCGAGAAGATTTTTTTCCGTCTTTGTTCCCTTTAGGTTTGCCATTAAACACTCCTTTTATTTAGAATTTATTTTTTCTTTTCTGCAATCAGCACATATGCCGAAAAGTTCCAGGCTGTAATCTGTGATTTTGTAGCCGCAGACATCTTTTAGAGAATGAATTATCTTTTCATTTATATCCATATTCTCCGGCATATCATCCACCCTTCCGCAAACCTTGCAGCATATATGGGGATGATTTTTCGGGTTACCGTCATAACGTCTCTTGCCTGAATGAAAGGCCAGCCTTTGTATATCCCCATTATCAGACAGCATCTCAAGGTTTCTGTATACTGTTCCAAGGCTTATATTGGGCAACAATTTGCGAACCATGGCATAAACTTCCTGAGCTGTAGGGTGAGACTTCACCTTTCTGAGCTCGTCTACAATCATTAGTTTCTGTCTGGTTATTCTTTGAGGGCTAACATTCATTTTAATGATAATTATTACTAGTAATATTTAATGTCAATATAATTATCAAGCTGATCAAAATATTTATGATTCTTTTTTTTATTTTTGAAAGATACTATTCACTATACATCTAAAGTCAGGCTTGGTTACAAGATTGATATTGTAATGTCATTCATTATTTTAAGAGTTATTGATACAATGGAAATTAACCGACCTGCATCCTGAAATGTTCAAATAATCTAATTGCTGACTCGGAGGCATATATGAAAAATATACACTCTCATCTGCGATTGAACCTATTACTGACAGCTGTATGCATAATGTTCCTTTTTTTTATTCTGGGCGCATCCTCAGAACCCTCCATTAAGAGCTTCGCCCCTGAGGGTACAGTAAAGGACCTGCGTCAGGTCAGTGCCATATTTTCCGAACCGATGGTTGCATTAGGAAGCACCGCTGAGGATGCCCCCTTTGATATTTATTGCCAGTTATCAGGTAAAGGAAGGTGGATCGACGGCATGACATGGGTTTATGACTTCGGCACAAACCTTCCCGGCGGCTGCAGATGCGAGTTTGTCCTCAAGGAAGGCCTCAAATCCCTATCCGGTAAAGTAGTAACAGGCAAAAGAAAGTTTGTATTCTCGACCGGGGGACCTTCCATCATAAGGGTGCTTCCCGAATCCGGCAACAGCGGAATCGAAAACAGGCAGATATTCATCATCCAGCTGGATACGGCCCCCGATGAGGCGAGCATCATTTCTAAAACCTGGTTTTCGGTAAAAGGGCTCAAGGAAAAAGTCGGCATCAACATAATAAATGGACCAGACAGGAAGGCGCTGCTGAAATCTGCAAGATATAACGGACCCGATGAGAACGCCATTGTCCTTCAGGCGAAACAGACATTTCCGGATATGGCTGATGTCAGTCTTGTCTGGGGCAAGGGTATCAAATCCTTATCGGGCGTTGCGACTTCAAGTGAAATGGTGATGAACTATAAGACAAGGGAACAATTCAGGGCAAGGTTTACATGCTCCAGAGAAAAACCGGACGCGCCGTGCATACCTTTAAGCCCCATGGAACTTGAATTCACAGCAGATTTTACCGATTTTTATAAAGACAAAATAGTCCTTAAAGGAAAAAACGGACGTGTTTACCGCCCGAAAAAAGAGGCCAGTTTATTAAGATTTGACGGGCCTTTTGAAGAGAATTCCGAATACCTTATCGAAGTTCCGAAAATCATGAGGGACCTTGATGGCCGCAGGCTCGCCAATTCATCTAAATTCCCGATGCGGGTCAAGACCGGCAGCATGCCTGCGCTGGCCAAATTCTCGAGCCGCTTCGGCATACTTGAAAAAGACGATGCTGTGCTGCCGCTCACGGTAAGAAATATCGAAACTTCGACAATATCAGGTATTTCAAAATCAAAAAAACCTTCGGCTGGTCTCAAAATAAGGAGTCTGTCCGTTCCCGTTGATAACGAAAAGTTGATGATAGACTGGCTCAAGAGAGTAGCACAGGCCAGACGTGAAGCTTCCGTCTTTTCAATAAATTCCGCTACCAGGGATGTCAGAATCGACTTCAAGGGCCAGAAAACCGATTTCAGGGTAATTGGAATTCCCGTTAAAACAACAGGCCTGAACATCGTCGAAGTTGAAAGCAGAATGCTCGGTTCAAGGCTTAACATGAAATCCTCCGCCGCCTTCGTCCCTGCTGCAGCACTGGTTACAAACATGAGCGTGCATTTTAAAAAGGGCCTTGAGAATTCTCTCGTATGGGTCACATCGCTTGATAATGCAACACCTGTCAAGGAAGCACAGGTTACCCTCAGGAACTGCAATGGAGACCTTATCTGGCAGGGAGTCACGGATGCAAACGGCATCCTGATGATAAACAGCAGACTACCGGATTCTTCATCCCTTCCGGACTGCGAATGCAAGATCAACTACCGGGAATCCAGCCATGCCCTGAGCAATATATGTGGCGGCATATTCGTTTTCGCCCGGAAAGAGGGTGACGTTTCATTTACACATTCGTCCTGGAACGAAGGGATCGAACCCTGGCGCTTCCAGCTGTCGCAAACTGAGTACGGCGACAGCAATTTACTGTCTGCACATACTGTCCTTGACAGGCCCCTGTTCAAACCGGGCGAAACAGTTCACATGAAGCACTATATCAGGCAGAGATCCGTAACCGGCTTCAAAATGGCCTCAAAAGAAGCCCTCCCGGATGAAATTGCAATAACCCATACCGGATCATACCAGCAGTATAAGCTTCCCCTTGCCTTAAACGATACAGGTTCAGGAGAAACAGACTGGAAGATTCCCGAAGGCGCAAAACTGGGCTCATATGAGATAGTTCTGGGCAAAAAGGGCAAGATGGCTCCCGGTTCAAACGAAGAAGCTTCATATGAAAACACCATTACTTCAGGCTCATTCAAGATAGGCGTATTCAAGGTTCCCCTCATGAGGGCGACCCTTCAGGGACCGAAAGACTCCCAGGTCAGGCCAGATGATATAAACCTGGACATCACCCTTTCATATCTTTCAGGAGGACCTGCAGCCGGCAGAAACGTAAGGGTCCGCTCGGAGATAAGGGATCGGTTTATTTATCCGAAAGGATATGAAAACTTTGCCTTTAATGCAGGGGAGATAAAAACAGGCATTACCGAAGATGAGGCCGATTTCGGCTACGGCGTTTTCTCATGGGAAGAGCCGTCTCAGGAAGCGCCTGCAAACGGATTCCTCAAGACGCTTGATATCATACTTGACAGTAATGGCTGCGCCAGGACTGAATTAAAAGGACTGCCGGCTTCATCATCATATAAGACCCTTCACACCGAACTTGAATACCGCGACCCTAACGGAGAAGTGCAGACCGCCACAAACAACACCGCCGTCTATCCTTCGTCCCTTCTTCTGGGCATAAGCCAGGACTACTGGAACCAGAACCAGGAGAGATTTAAATATAATATAGTTGCGCTTGACCTTAATGAAAGGCCTGTTGCAGACCAGAAGGTTATTGTCGATTATTACCAGGAAACATACAACACCCACAGGGTGCGCATGGCCGGCGGATACTATGCCTACAAGAACGTGAGCGAGATAAAGTATCTTGGCCGTCTCTATGAAGGCTCAACCGATAGCAGGGGTATGATGAACTGCACAGCAAAGTCGGCCGTATCCGGGAATATCATCCTTTATGCGCACTCAACGGATAAGAATGGCAACACCGCATCAACAAGCACCAGTATGTGGCTTTCCGGAAAGGAAGACTGGTGGTTCGAGCAATCTAACGACGACAGAATCGACGTTATCCCCGAAAAAACCGGCTATGAGCCTGGCGATACGGCGCGTTTCCAGGTCAGAATGCCTTTCAGGGAGGCCACAGCACTTGTAACTGTAGAGCGCGAAGGCATAATCGATGCCAGCGTTATCGATATCTCCGGCAAAAGCCCTCTCGTGGAGCTTCCGGTAAAAGGCGAATATGCGCCGAATGTCTTCGTTTCCGTCCTTGCCGTCCGCGGCAGGATACCCGGGACAAAACCGACGTCCATGTTCGACCCCGGCAAACCCTCATATAAGCTTGGAATATGCGAGATACTCGTCGGATGGAAGGCCCATGAGCTTACAGTAGATGTTATACCCGATAAGACCGTTTACAAAATAAGAGATGTAATGGATGTGAAGATTAAAGTCAGGAACACATACGATCTCTCCCCTGCAAAAGGCGGAGAGGTATCCATTGCTGCCATTGATGAAGGGCTCCTTGAACTCATGCCGAATGACAGCTGGAATATTCTTTCCTCCATGATGAAGACAAGGGGCTACGGGGTGGAGACGTCAACTGCCCAGTCAATGGTCGTGGGCAGGCGGCATTTCGGCCTGAAAGCGCTCCCCCACGGAGGAGGCGGAGGAAGGCAGCTCACGCGTGATCTCTTTGACACACTGCTATTGTGGAAAGGGACATTGAAGCTTGACGATTCAGGCGAGGCATCGATCAGGATACCCCTGAACGATTCCCTGACGGCGTTCAGGATAGCGGCAATCGCCGTAGACGGCGCAGGCCTTTTCGGAACAGGCGGCTCAAGCGTCAGGACAAGCCAGGATCTGATGCTGATTTCCGGTCTTCCGCTGATAGCACGAGAAGGTGACAGTTTCCGGGCGGTCTTTACCGCCAGAAATGCGACTCAGAGGAAGATGACTATTCGGGTAAACCTGTTGACCGGCGAAAAAAATGGCAGCAAATATAAGGAGATAACCCTTAAGAACATCCAACCGGGACAGTCCGGTGAGGCCGGCTGGGATATAAAGGTGCCACAGGGTTCATCCGGAATCGAATATACCGTTTCAGCAGCAGAGAAAGCGGGCCCGGCTTCGGACAGGATGAAAATCAAACAGAAAGTGCTGCCGTCGGTCCCTGTAAGAACTGTTCAGGCTGCGCTGTTGCACCTTGCCCCTTCCGCTGAAGTGGATATAAAAATGCCGGAGCATGCCGTCCCCGGCAAAGGTCTTGTAAAAATCGATTTGAAGCCTTCGATCACGGCAGGCCTTTCAGGCGTCAGGGATTACATGTCCCGGTACCCCTACTCATGCCTCGAGCAGAACGTCTCAAAGGCCGTTTCGCTCGGGGATAAAACCGCCTGGGATGAAATACTGAAAAAACTCCCTTCATACATGGACAGGGATTTTCTTTTGAAATATTTCCCGTGCAGTTCTTGTGAAGGAAGCGATGTCCTTTCTTCCTATTTCCTGAGCGCATCATTTGATGCGGGCTATACCATACCCGGATATCTGAAGGAGCAGCTCATTACAGGATTGAAGGCGTTCGCCGAAGGAAGGATATCAAAGAAAGGCCCTCTTCTGACGTCCGACCTCACCATAAGGAAGATCACCGCAATCGATGCGATAAGCAGGTATGAAAACATTGATCCGCAGCTGATCAGCACGATAAGGATTGACCCCGATTTCTGGCCGACCTCGACTCTTATCAGCTGGATAAACATACTTAACAGGACGACCTGGCCTGAAAAGGACAGGCGCCTGGCTGAAGCCAGTAATATCCTCAGGGCAAGACTGGTGCTTAGTGGAACGCAGATGAACGTACCGGAAGATTCCATGGACAACCTCTGGTGGCTTATGGTGACGGGCGATGTAAACGCTTCCCGCCTTATCCTTGCCGTTCTGAACGACAAAGCCTGGAACAGTGACATGCCAAAACTTGCGGCAGGGCTCTCTTCCCGCATGAATAACGGGAGATGGGATACCACAACTGCCAATGCATGGGGCACACTGGCCTTCAATGCGTTTTCAAAAAAATACGATAAATTCTCACCCGCCGGAATGACAAAAATAATGCTGAACGGGAAAGAGACTTCTGTTGACTGGAAAATAAAACCCGGCGGGGACAGTCTTGTCTTTTCATGGCCGGAAAACATCAGCAGACTCATACTCACGCATGAAGGAACAGGTTCGCCATGGGCATCCGTGCTGCTTCAGGCCGCCGTCTCCCTGAAATTACCGGTGTATGCGGGCTACAACCTCAAGAAAACAATAATCCCTGTCGAGCAGAAATATAAAGACAGGTACTCAATCGGGGATGTCCTGAGGATAAGGCTTGATATCGAAGCGACGTCCGACATGACGTGGGTTGTCGTAAACGACCCGGTGCCTGCTGGCGCATCGATCATTCAGCCCGACCTCGGAGGCTCTTTCCTGTCCGGTTCGGAAAAAGCCGCAGGTTTTGTATTCGAGGCATTCACCGAAAGATCCGCTGATTCCATCAAAAAATATTTCGAGTACGTACCCAGAGGAAATTTCTCTACCGAATACACGATACGACTTAACTGCGAAGGAGTGTTCAACGTTCCGCCCGCCAGGGTCGAGGCCCTTTATTCTCCTGATATCTATGGCGAAATACCGGGCGGTATAATGGAGATTAATGAGTGAAAAAATACCTGACAGCAGGGGCTGCTGCGATCGCCCTCGCAGCAGTCTTTTTCATTATCTTTCTTGCAGACGGGCCAGCCATGCCTTCTTATGAAAAGGTAACGTCAGGCTACACCATTTCAGAAGCAAGGCTCTATGACAGGAACGGCCTTCTCATTCACGAGATCAGGAGGGATGAAAAAGTCAGGAAGCTTGACTGGGTTGAGCTCGGGTCTGTCTCGGAGGCCATGAAAAACACCGTCATCCTGGCGGAAGACAGAAGGTTTTATTCGCATTCAGGCATAGACTGGCTTGCCGTGGCAGGTTCAACCTTGAAAGGGGGTTCCAGGGGGGCAAGCACCATATCGATGCAGGCCGCATCATTTATAAACCCGGAAAAGGGGAAAAAGGGACTGAGGAGAGGCCTTGCTCAGAAGTTAAAACAGATGAGGGCAGCCTCTAGCCTTGAAAGATCATGGACAAAGGACCAGATACTGGAGGCATATCTCAACCTTGCAGGTTTCCGCGGAGAGCTGAAGGGTATAGGGGCTGCTTCTGCTGGGATATTTAAGAAAAACCCTTCAGGAATAAATCTGAATGAAGCGGCTATTCTTTGCGCCATGCTGCCGGGAAACAGGGCGGCCCCAAGGACAATTGCAGACAGGACCTTAAGGATAATAAAGTTATCCGGTTCTGCAGTTAATGAGGATGAAATAAGGGAACTCGCGTTTCAGGCAGTTTCCAGACCCTACTATATCAGGCCGGAAATCGCTCTGGCCCCGCATGTTGCAAGACAGCTCCTTAAAAAAGGCGTCGCCTCTTCAGGATGCAGCCTTGATAAGAACATCCAGGAATTCGCGCTTTCATCACTCCAGAGCAGGCTCAATGAGCTCTCCGGCAGGAATGTGAGGGACGGCGCCTTAATAGTTGCCGATAATCAAACAGGTGATATCCTGGCCTATGTCGGAAACAGCGGCATCAGCTCATCAGCACGCTATGTCGACGGGATAAAGGCAAAAAGGCAGGCAGGCTCCACGCTGAAGCCTTTTCTCTACGGACTAGCAATAGAAAAAAGGATAATCACAGCGGCATCCCTGATTGACGACACACCCCATGACATTCCGACCGGGGCCGGTATGTACATCCCGGAAAATTATTCAAACAGGTATATGGGGGAGGTGTCAGTCAGGACGGCGCTTGCATCATCGCTCAATATCCCGGCGGTCAGGGTGCTGGAACTTGCTGGCAAGGAGGATTTTCTTGAAAAGCTCAAGCTTTCCGGCTTTTCAAGCCTTAACGAAGATGCTGAATATTACGGCTATTCGATTGCACTGGGTTCAGCCGACGTTACGCTTTTCGACCTTACAGCCGCCTACATGGCTATAGCAAATGGAGGTCTTTTTCTGCCCCTTAAATTAATCCCCGGTGAACCGCCAGGTCCCGGAAGAAGGATAATGGATGAAAAAGCCTCTTATATCATCACCGACATCCTTTCCGACAGGCAGGCCAGAAGCCCGACCTTTGCGCTGGAAAACGTACTGGCCACAAGGTTTTTCAGCGCCGTTAAGACAGGCACGAGCAAAGACATGCGTGATAACTGGTGCATAGGGTTTACGAAAAAATTCACTGTGGGAGTCTGGGTCGGCAATTTTTCGGGTGAGCCCATGTGGAATGTCTCGGGCATGAGCGGTGCAGCCCCTGTCTGGCTGGATGTTATGAACTATCTTCATTCGCTCGACGACAAGCCGGGAAACAAAAAACCTGACGGATTAAAGGAAAAAGACATCTCCTATCAAAGACACGTGGAACCCGACAGGAAAGAGGTTTTCATCGAAGGCACAGAACCTCTCGGAACGATATCAGCCGCATACAAATATATTAAACCCACTATCGCTTACCCGACTGACGGGGCTGTACTTGCAATCGACCCCGATATTCCCGAAAAATGCCAGAAGGTTCTTTTCAAGGCGGAACCCAAATCAATATACAAATGGAAACTAAACGGCAGGATTATCGGAGAAGGTAGTTACCTTTTATGGACACCGGAAAGAGGTCAATACCGCCTCGTCCTGATCGATAATAACAAGGCAGAAATTCAAAGCATCCGCTTTGTCGTAAGATAATAATTACTGATTTTTTTAAAGATGCTCCATTCTTTCCAGTATGGTTTTCTTGACATGCCATAGCTTTTCTGAATAATAAAGATTTATGCAAATTTTTGCACATTAATGCCCGACTCATTAAAAGACGGGTACAATCAATCAAGGAGATCTTTTATGCAAACGGCTTCACTCACGCTCAACGGTAAGAAGGTAGATTTCAAGCCCGGACAGACCATACTGGAGGTTGCACTTGCCAACAGTGTTGTCATTCCAACGCTTTGCCATCTCAAAGGCTGCCGTGCGACCGGCGCCTGCCGCATCTGCCTGGTAGAAGTTTCAGGTGCGCGTTCTCTTGTGGCGTCGTGCTCCACACCGGCGGAGAACGGCATGAATGTCAAAACCGACACGGAGCGCGTGCGCAGGACGCGCAGACTCACAGTGGAACTTCTGCTGGCAAGCGGCAAACACAACTGCATCACCTGCGAAAGAAGCGGAAACTGCACGCTGCAGGACCTGGCATACAAATATGGCGTTGATGATATCCGCTTTCCGATAACTCCACAACCGCACGCTATCGAGGATAATAACCCGTTTATCATCCGCGACTTCACTCGCTGCATTCTTTGCGGCCGCTGTGTTCAGGCCTGCCAGGACGTGCAGGTCAATCGTGCCATCAGCTTCGGCTACCGCGGCCCCAAAGCCAAAATCATTGCCGGTATGGATACACGTTATGACCTGAGCGATTGCGTCTTTTGCGGCCAGTGTGTTCAGGCCTGTCCAGTGGGTGCCCTGGTGGAGAAAAAAGGGAAATTTCTGGGACGCGAAAATGACATACGGAAGGTTCGCACTACCTGCCCCTACTGCGGAGTAGGCTGCCAGCTATGGCTTCACGTAAAGGACAGGAAAATTGTAAAGGTCACAGGAGTTGAAAGCGGTTCACCCAACAAGGGCCGCCTGTGCGTGAAGGGCCGATTCGGCTATGACTTCATATATTCTGAAGAACGCCTCAAAACTCCTCTTATAAAGGAAAACGGCGAATTCCGTGAAGCGTCATGGGACGAAGCGCTAGACCTTGTGGCAAATAAGTTCAAGGAGATCATCACCAAGCACGGCCCGGACTCAGTCGCCGGTGTAAGCTGCGCACGCAGTATCAATGAAGACTCCTATCAGATGCAGAAACTTTTCCGCGCGGTGTTCAAAACCAACAATATTGACCACTGCGCACG
>CAYNVT010000054.1:14833-24998 GCA_964400685.1 uncultured Bacteriovoracaceae bacterium
TCTTTCGGTTCTGGCGCAATGACAAATTCCTTTGGCGAATTCAGCACTGCTAAAATGTTCCTGGTGATAGGCTCCAATATGACTGAGGCCCATCCGGTAGCAGCAACCTTCCTGAAAAACGCAGTAATGAACGGCGCAAAGCTTATCCTGGTTGATCCGCGCAAACAGCCCCTGGCCAATTTTGCCGATCTCTTCGTTCAGATCAAAGTAGGCAGCGACATTGCATTTCTCAACGCCGTCATGAACGTCCTTATCAACGAAAACCTCTATGACAAAAACTTCGTCGAAAGCTGCACAGTGGGCTTTGATGAGCTCAAGGCAAAAGTCATGAATTACACACCGGAGTATGCCTCGCCTATCTGCGGTGTCAGCGCTGATATGATCAGGGACGTGGCAAGGAGACTAGCTGCGACAAAGCCCGCCATGCTCTGCTACACCCTGGGTATCACAGAACACACCTGCGGCAAGAATAACGTCATGAGCACTGCCAATCTGCAGATGCTTCTGGGCAATATGGGCATGGAAGGCGGCGGAGTTAATCCTCTTCGCGGTCAGAACAACGTCCAGGGCGCCTGCGACATGGGGGCCCTGCCCAATGTCTTCCCGGGTTACCAGCAGGTAGCAAATCCGGAAGCACGCGCAAAATTCGAAAAGGCCTGGGGAGTAACCGGCCTGCCTGAGAAGCCCGGCCTCATGATCCCGCAGATGATGGATGGTCTGGTATCAGGCAAGATCAAGGCCTTCTGGATATTCGGAGAGAACCTCGCCAATACCGAACCCGATATCTCCAAGGTCGAGCATGAGCTTGAATCGGCCGAATTTATTGTCTGCAACGATATTTTCCCTACCGAGACAACACGTTTCGCCGACGTAATCTTCCCGGCCGCCGCATGGAGTGAAGACGACGGAACTTTCTCAAGCAGCGAGCGCAGAGTCAACCGCGTACGCAAGGTAAGCGACGCCCCGGGTGATGCCAAACCGAACTGGTGGGTTTTCAAAGAAATAGCCAGACGCTTCGGCCATGACTGGACATCGAACAGCGGCCCTGAAATATGGGACAATGAAGTGTCCGTTCTCGCACCATCTCTTGCAGGAATAAAGTATCGAAGAATCGAAAATGACGGACTGCAGTGGCCTGTACCGAACGAGGATCACCCCGGAACCTGCTTCCTTCACCGAGAAGGCAAGTTCACCTGCGGTCTGGGTGTGTTCAATGCAGTTGACTGGACCCCTCCTGCCGAGGTTGCCGATAATGAGTACCCATTTGTTCTTTCAACGGGCCGGAGGCTTTATCACTACCATACCCGAACACAGACAGGCCGCAGTGGTCTCAATTATCTGCTGGGAGAAGAGACCGCCGACATCTCACCTGCTGATGCCCAGTCTATGGGGATCGCACACGGCGAAGTAATCCGCGTCAAGTCGCGCAGAGGCCAGGTAGAAGTCAAGGCAAAGGTTACCGAACAGGTACCTGCCGGGATGGTCTGGATGGCTTTCCACTTCAGGGAAGGCAACGCCAACTGGCTTACAAACGCGGTATTCGACCCGAACACTTTAACGGCCGAATACAAGGCCTGCGCAGTGAGGATCGAAAAAATCTAGGAAATGCAGCCCCTCCCTGTAAAAGTCAGGGAGGGGCTATAATCTTTCTTAATGCATCAACAACCGTATTTTTTCTTTAATTCCCATGTTCAAGCCCATAAAACCGAAGAGAAATTTGAAGAGTCTGACCTTGAATCCTGTATATGGCGGCCATGTCCACATCGGCCAGAAAAGCTTGAGAAGCGATACGGTATCGTAGTTTACATGGTATGCTATTGAGAAATCACGAAGGGCCTCGTCGCTGTGGACTCGTCCGATTCCGCTCTTTTTAACACCCTGCCATGGAGTTTCCGGCATTGCATGAGTAACCAGAGTATCATTAATCATTATAGTACCGGCCTCGATCTGTTCAGCTATCCGTCTAGCCTTTCTTTTGTCTTTCGAGAATACATAGGCGCTCAGCCCGTAAATACTTGCATTTGATCGCATGATGGCTTCATTATCGTCATCGACCTGCATAACCGGGAGCAGCGGTCCGAAGCTCTCCTCATAGACGGCCTCCATGGTTTCGTTTGCATCAAGGATCAGTGTCAGTTCGAAAAACATTCCACCCGGATTCATGCGTTTGCCCCCGGTAACAATCTGAGCCCCTTTAGCTTGTGCATCCGAGACCTGCCTCTCAACAATATGAAGCTGTTCTTCACTGGTCATGCATCCTATTTCTACAGAGAATCCCCCTTTGCCTGGATCTCCCTGCCGCAGAGACTGTACACATTCCCTCAGTTTGCGCACAAAGGGACCATAGACATCGCGATGCACATAAACCCGCTCAACCGAGGCGCATATCTGCCCTGAATTACAGAAGGCCCCGAATGTAATTGATCGTGCTGCAAGATCGAGATTTGCATCAGCACATACTATTGCCGGATCCTTGCCCCCCAGTTCCATTGAGCAGGGAATGAGGTGTTTGCCACAGAGTTGAGCCACAGTCCTGCCGACATCGGTTGAACCGGTAAAATTAACAAAGTCGATGAGGCTGGAACCTGTTTCGATAAGTTCAGAGGCCATGCATCCCGGTCCGGAGATCACCTCGAAAGCATGTTCATCCAGCCCTGCTTCCAGCATGAGTTCATGCATCTTATAAGCGATAAGCGGAGTGAGTGAAGCCGGCTTAAGAAGCACTCCATTACCGGCAAGAAGCGAACATATTACAGCACCGCATGGGATTGTGAATGGAAAATTCCAGGGTGAAATAATGAAGATAACACCTCTGGGTTTGTAGTGAATATAGCTGGATCTATTTTTGAAGTAAGAGATCGAGATGCGCTTGTTTTTCAATTGAGACTCGGCGTGACGTGCATAATAGCCAGCAAGGTGGATTATCGGCAGTATTTCGCAAAGCATGGCCTCGTAAAGTGGCTTGCCTGTCTCGGCACTGAGCAGTGAGGCAACCTCGTCGGCACGCTGATAAAGCACCTCGGCGAAACGGCCGATTACATGACTTCGTTCTTTAATAGAACGTAATCCCCAGGCTTTTTGTGTTTCCTTGACCCGGACAAGCGACTCGCGTGCCTCGACCGTGCTCAAAGACGGAACCTGACCGATAACGTCACCAGTGGCTGGATTGGTGACACTCAAGACATTCCTGTGTATAAAGTCTTCCTTCAGGGGACTGTAGTAACCGATTTCCTGTTTTATGAATTCATTTTCTACCTGCATATTAAATCTCCCATAATCAAATTTATATTATTATTTAACTGTTGATTGTCGACAATCAACATATTGCATTTTAATTATGCCTGTCAACACATAATATAAAAGACTTGCTTGAGACGATCTGTGGACTTATTGTATAGAGGTATTTCAGTTAGTTGCATTTACAAATTCGGTAATAGAAGAAGATAGCTTATTATACTTTAAGAGGAGAAAAATGTCTTTCACTCCATCAGATAACCTGGCTGATCAAATAACACGTCACCTCAGCGAGCGGATTATCCGTGCCGAGTTCAAGCCCGGAGAGCGCATCATCGAAGACAAGCTGGCCCGGGAGATGGGTGTCAGCCGAAGTCCGCTGAGAGAGGCCCTGCGCATGCTCGAAAAAGACGGGCTTGTTGAACTGATGCCCAGGCACGGTGTACGGGTTACGTCAATTAACCGCGAGCATGTGGCATGCATCTACGATATCTTGACTGAATTATATGCATTGCTGGTGCGAAAACTCTTCGAATGTGTCAACGACGAAAACGTCCGTCAAATTGATGCCGCGATCAAAAACCTGGAACTTTGTGCTAAGAACCATAACGTAGAAGGATATTACAACGCAATCTTCGAATTCGGCGCTGTAGCGCTCAAGTGTGTAAATATGCCTCTACTCGAGAGAATGATTACTGACCTATGGCCTTCCAAACGCCGCATCGAGTATTATATCACCGAACTCAGACGCGACGATCTTGTCCAGAATGCGAATATATTCCGTAAGGGATACAATTATGCCCTGAAGGGCGACGGAGAACGAGCCGTGCAGGCTGTCCGGGCCTATACTCAGGGCGAGAAGGAATACGCCCTTAAACACGTGCCGATTGAATCTTGAGTCCGCTATTCATGAGAACAGGACTGTGAAAGTTGAGCCTTTGTCAGGTTCGCTCTCAAGGTGAAGAGAGCCATGATTAAGCTCGACAAGCTTTTTAACGATTGCCAACCCAAGGCCGCTTCCATTAATATTCTGGGTTTTTTTGTTCTTGATGCGAACGAATTCATGAAATATCCGGGACTGCTCCTCAGTGTTCATACCGATTCCCGTATCAGTCACTTGAATTGCAATATTCTCGGGTAATCTTTTTACAGTTACCCTCAGAGAGCCATTGTCATGGTTAAATTTTATTGCATTATCTATGAGATGATGAAAGACCAGTTCGATTTCCCTTGCTGCAGCCTCGATAGTAATGTCATCCTCTATACTGTCGAGTACATCAATATTCCTTTTTTGCGCCTCTTTTAGAAATTCTTTCAGAATCGTTCTCGCGGTCTTGGATAAGTCTATTGTTGTAAACATGCGAGGTTGGGATAATGACTGGATTCTCGACCAATCCACCACATCAGTGATTAAGCCCCGCATCTGATGCAGCCTTGCGATGCACTTCTCCAGTAGCGGGATATAAGGATCAATAGCGTCACCAAGTACCCGGCCTTGCATGATGTCCAGATATGACTCAATGGCATTGAGAGGTGATTTCATGTCATGGCCCATAACAGTAAATATTTCGAAAGAAATCCCGTTTCCGCCGGATCTGTTCTCATCTTGCAGAGGATTCATCAGTGAATCCCCTGTTTGAATGAACAGGCTGAAGATAATGAGTTTTTATCCAAGAGAAGTATCATGCTATGTCTTTTTCTCGAAATTTACGGCACATGCCTTGTACTCTGCTGTCTGCGTTATCGGGTCAAAGGCGGGATTTGTGAGCCAGTTTGCGTTACCGTCCCTGAAATGAAAAGCCATCCAGACCATTCCCGGAGGCGCCTCATCGGTGACGCGCGCCTTTACTACAACTTCCCCCCTGCGCGACCATACCCGGATATAATCATTATGGGCGATACCCTTGCGCTTGGCGTCATAAGGAGATATGTCAGCCGTTTCCTCGGAAAGGATTGCATCCATTCCAGCGCGGCCAGTCTGTGTGCGCGAATGATAATGAAATAGTCTGCGCCCCGTGCTCAGAACATATGGATAATCGTTGTCGGGAATTTCCGCCGGCGGCGTCCAATCCGCAATCGTGAAAACACCTTTGCCATTAGTAAATTTCCCGTCCCGATGGAGGAACGCAGTTCCCTGGTGATCCTCATTAGGGCAAGGCCATTGCAGACCGTCTCTCTCGATGCGGTGATATTTAATGCCCGCCAGAGCTGGAGCGAGCGCTGATATCTCGTTATCCCATAACTCCTGACTGCTGTTCGATATCCAATCATGGCCGAAGCGTTTAGCTATCTCTTTGAAAACCCACCAGTTCGGTTTCGCATCTCCCGGGGCGTCGCTTACCTTTCGCACCCGACTCACCCTCCTCTCACTGCTTGTGAACGTCCCGTCGTCCTCGCTCCATGCGGCAGCCGGGAAGACCACGTCGGCGAAACGGGTTGTTTCGGTAGGGAATATATCGTTGCACACAATAAATTCGGCCGAAGCAAGCTCATGTTCGACCTTGGAGATATCAGGCTCGGTATTGGCGAGATTTTCTCCGAATATCCAGAAGCCTTTGACTTTTCCGGTGACCAGGCCGTCCATCATCTGAGGGATCATGAGCCCTGGTTTGTCGGGCAGCCCGGTTACTCCCCAGGCTTTCTCGAACTTGGCACGCGCGTCAGGGTTGGCGACTTGCTGGTAACCGGGGAAAACATTGGGCAGGGCTCCCATATCGCAGGCGCCCTGGACATTGTTCTGACCACGAAGCGGATTGACGCCCGCACTTTCCATACCCATATTTCCGAGCAGCATCTGAAGGTTAGCTACTGTTACGACATTGTTTCTGCCGCAGGTATGCTCGGTTATTCCAAGGGTATAGCAGAGCATGCATGGCTTAACTGATGCCAGCAGATGGGCAATCCCTTTGATTTTGTTTACATTTACACCTGAGAGTTCTGCAGCTTTTTCCGGCGGATATTTGGCAAGTATATGTTCCTTTAGCGCTTCGAATCCAGTAGTGTTCTGCTCGACGAAATCCTTATCATAGAGGCCTTCCTTGATAAGGATGTGCATAATCCCGTTCAGAAAAGCAATGTCGGACCCAACCTTGATCTGGGCAAAGATATCAGAGAATTCGACCAGCGGCTGCTTGCGCGGATCGACTACAATAAGTTTAGCACCCTTCTCAACGGCATTTTTCAAAAATGTCGCGGCAACCGGATGGGCTTCAGTCATATTGGTTCCAATACACAAAAACATTTTAGCCTTTTCAAACTCTTCAAAGGAATTTGTCATCGCCCCCGAACCAAATGCAGTCGCCAGACCGGCGACGGTGGGGGCGTGTCACGTTCGTGCACAGTGGTCAATATTGTTGGTTTTGAACACTGCGCGAAAAAGTTTCTGCATCTGATAGGAGTCTTCGTTGATGCTTCGTGCACAGCTAACACCAGCCACTGCGTCCGGGCCGTGCTTGGCGATGATCTCCTTGAACTTATTTGCCACAAGGTCTAGCGCTTCGTCCCATGACGCCTCACGGAATTCTCCGTTTTCCTTTATAAGAGGTGTTTTTAGACGTTCCTCCGAATAGATGAAGTTGTAACCGAAACGGCCTTTTACACACAAGCGGCCTTTATTGGGTAAGCCGTTTTCAACCCCTGTGACCTTTACGATTTTCCTGTCTTTTACATGAAGCGAGAGCTGGCAGCCTACCCCGCAGTAAGGGCAGGTGGACCTGATTAGTTCAACCTCTTTGAATCGCGCCTTTCCAATGGATTTCTTACTGGTTATAGCACCGACAGGACAAATCTGTATGCATTCACCGCATTGAACACATGAGGATTCCCCCATGGGCTGGTTGCAATCAAAGCCGATATGTGCCTCATAACCTCTGCGCATGATCTTGAGAACTCGATTAACCACGATATGGTTACACGATTCGACACACCGCCCGCATAAAATACACCTGTTGAAATCGACGCGAATGAAAGCCGAACTGTCGTCAATATGCTGTGTATATGTTCCTCTCTTAATATCCGTGTCTTCAATCTTCAGGTGATATGCCGCTTCCTGTAACTCGCACTCGCCGCACTTTTCGCAGATAAGACAGTCATGATGGCCGGACGAAAGGGCGAGGTTAACAACAAATCGCTGTGCTTCAATAACACGTGCAGACTCTGTAATAATCTCCATACCATCGGTTACAGGCGTGTTGCATGAGGTCACCAGACCCGGGCTGCCCTTGACTTCGACTACACAGACACGGCACCGCGCTAAGGCGCCCACTTTCTCATGATAACACAATGTGGGAATGTATATTTTTTCATCACGTGCAACCTCAAGGATTGTTTGCCCTGATTGAGCCTTGCAAAGCATGCCATTGATCGTTACCTTCATACTCGAGTCTCCTTCTTCCCAGAGAGTAATTCTTCAATCTTTCCCTTTAAATCAGCCGGTTTGATTGGTTTTGTTAAAAATGCATCGAAGCTTATATTGGTATCTGATGAAAATAACATCGAGTAATCGGTGTTGGCTATCGATGTCACCATGATTATCGGGATATGTTCGTAGCTCTGGTTCTCCTTCATGAGGCGGCTCATAGCCAGCCCGTCAAGGACGCTTGACATGATGACGTCCAGTATCACCAGATCGGGTTTTTCACGGGCAAGCATTGTCATCCCATGTTTGCTGTTGCCAGCCGATATCAATTCATATCCGCTTTGTTCGAGAACCGTCTTTGTAAAGGTTATAAAATCAATATCATCATCAACTACAAGTATTTTTGTTTTAGGCATGCGGGGCCTCCTTTATGATATTCGCTCAATGCAAGTTATTCACAGCTCTCTTTTCGAATTCACCACGGAAAAGCCTCAGAGCTGATAGCACAGGTTCGACCATCCCTGTCCCCATTGGACAGAAGGTCTGGCCATAAATGCCTTTCGCCAGACGTTCAAGTTCAATTATATCCTGCGGAGAACCATTGTTTGCTGCCATTTTATTTAACAGTTCAAGCATTTTCCATCCTCCCACACGGCACGGAAGACAGTTTCCGCATGACTCGTGCACAAAAAACCGGGTGATCCGTCTTACAACCTCGACCATATCAGTCGTCTCATCCATCATAATGACAGCACCTGTTCCCAGTGCTGTCCCGGCGGCCTGCAATGTTTCAAAGGCCATAGGGGTGAATATCTTCTCACCATTTATGATTGGGGTGGATGCTCCACCCGGGATGATGGCCTTAATATTTCTTTTATTGCGGATGCCGCCTGCATGTTCGTAGATTATTTCCTGTAACGGCGTCCCCAGCGGTAATTCAAAGTTGCCTGGACGATTGACATGTCCGCTCACACAAAATATTTTTATCCCCTTACTCTTTTCGGTTCCGATGCTCGAGTACCACTTTGCCCCGCGCAGAATAATATGCGGGATATTGGCAAGGGTTTCGACATTCTGTACGATTGTGGGTTTATTCCATATGCCTTCTTGTGCAGGATAGGGCGGCTTTGCCCGGGGTATGCCGCGTTTGCCCTCAAGCGATTCAATCATGGCGGTTTCTTCACCGCATATATATGCGCCTGCCCCACGGTGCACGGATACATCCAGATCAAAATTACTTCCAAGAATGTTTTTACCGAGAAATCCGTGCTGGTAAGCATCCGATATGGCCTTAATCCATCGTTTTACTCCAAGAAAGAACTCTCCCCGAATATAGACAAAGGCCCTGTGCGCTCCAACGGCATATGCGGCGATAATAACACCTTCAAGTATTGAATGAGGGTCTCTCTCGACAATGAGCCTGTCCTTGAATGTCCCGGGCTCTCCTTCGTCGGTATTTATCGCAAGGTATTTGACAGAAACCCCCACTTCACGCCAGTTGGAAATCCCGCCCCGCCTCGTCCCCTCAATCCGGAAGCCTTGACTTCAGCAATGATATCTTCCTGTGGCATTTTCAAAGCCTTGCGCAGTGCTTCATATCCACCGTATCGTAAATATGTATCAATCTTTTCAGAATTCGGCCGATCAACATTCGCCAAAAGAACCGGCTGCCAGTCAGTCATTTTACACCTCCCCCATTAAACGCTCTAAAATATCATCAATACTAGCCGGTGAAAGATTTTCATAAAGCTGGTCGTTTACACGCATTGCAGGCGCTGTTCCACAAGATGCAAGACATTGCACTGTCTCCAGTGTAAAAAGGCCATCGCACGTCGTTTCGCCCGGTTTAATACCCAGTTTTGCGCTCACATACTCAACCACCCTCTCCGCCCCGTCATTCAGGTAACATGAGAGCCCTTCACATACCTGAATGACATTACGTCCTGCATGCTCCATCCGGAAAAGGGAATAAAAGCTTGCCACACTGTATACTTCCCCATCTTTTAAACCAAGGCGCTGAGCCACATCGTGTATGACATCTTTCGTCAGACATCCATTTTGCTCCTGTGCTATGTAGAGAGCAGCAAGCATCATGGACTGCTTGGAAGGTGCACCACCTTTAACGGTTTCGTCTATTCGCGGAAATTTCTTAGCATTCATCAATGAACTCCTCTTTTAAAAATAATTTGATTCCTGCAATTATTATGCCCTGATTTGCATAATTTTAATGCCATTAATATTAACTAGTTATATTGCTATTTTATGTGCAGTAACAACTCGACGGGGAGATCTGCCCCATGCGGACGGGGAAATCTCCCCCTTCTTGATTATTCAAAAATATATAAAAACCCTGAATAATTTCCCAGGTATCTTCTGATGAAAGATGGAAATTATTTTGTGCTGGGAGTTGATGAAAGGTTTGGCTATAACATCTGGCAGGATAATAGACTGTTTAAGTTCTAGGAGTCTTGCAGTTTAATTTCGTTAAGTTAAAAGGCAGTCATGACTTGATCATGACTGCCTTTTTCCTACCCTACATACGTATGAATGACACGGGTAATGGATGTTGAGGTT
>CAYNVT010000055.1:0-24856 GCA_964400685.1 uncultured Bacteriovoracaceae bacterium
GATTTAAAAGACGCTTTTCTGGTCTTTGCAGCAACCGACAGTGAAGAAACGAACAAAGCGGTAAGCATGGATGCCCTAAATCTCAATGTCTTCTGCAATGTCGTCGATACGCCGGCGCTATGCAGCTTCATTGTGCCGTCTGTCGTGGATAAAGGACCGATCAAAATCGCAATTTCGACAGGCGGGATATCGCCCGCTCTTTCAAAAAAGCTTCGCCAGGAGCTGAGTATTGCTCTCGGAGACGAATATGAAATACTTGCCAGAATTCTCGGCAGGATAAGGCCTATCGTGGTTTCACAGAACGGTGGGCATGAAGCTCATAAAAGGGTTTTCGAAACCCTTATCAACTCGTCGCTTCCTGAAGCCATCAGGAAATCAAGAAAGGATGAGGTGAAATCAATACTTGAACAGGCTATCGGCGTTGATGTCGACCTGGAGGGAATCCTGTGACAGCAGTCCTTATTTTCTACGGCATTACAGCCATTCTCACGGTAATGCATCTCTTTACCAGGAACACCATCCTTGAAAAGGCATCTTCTCTTTCGCTTATAACTAGCGCCACTTCACATCTTGTCTATACAATCCTCCTGGGAATACGCATCGGCGAATTTCCTATCGCAAATATTCCACAGGCCGTTAATATGACGATACTCCTTGCATCCATTGTCTTTACCGCAGCCGTATTACTGAAAAATGCCATATCGTTAGGTGCATTTTTCGCCCCTTTTGCCATATTCACGCTCTCCCTTGTATCGCGTTCTCTGGGTCTGGATCATATCGGCGTCCAAAAATCAGAATTCTGGTTCTTCCTGCATACATCCTGTGTGATCACCGGAGATGCCCTGTTCCTGGTATCCGGTATCGCCTCAATTGTCTATCTCATCCATGACAGGTCCATCAAAAAAGGCTCAATCCACAGCGCTGCATCAAACCTTCCGCCCCTTGTGCTGCTGGATAAACTGATAGCGTTGACGCTCAGCGCCGGATTCGTTGCAATGACACTCGGAATGATAATAGGGGGATTCTGGGCATCGAATGCAGGCCTGAAGCTGACGCTCATCTCCCCCAAAATAACTTCCGGCGCCATAATGTGGATTATATATGCCTTCATTCTTCACCAGCGCTTCGCAATAGGCTGGAGAGGCAGCCGGACGGCAGCAATCACGCTTGCCGGATTTGTTGTCATGGCCGTGCTTACCATTACAATTGAGATACTTTTCCCGGGGGCGCACGGACTCAGGATTCTCCCATGAACCCTGTAAACTGCATCAGCATAAACCACCGCACCGCACCGCTTTCAGTCAGGGAAAAGCTTATAATAAAACCAACGGATATCAGCGGCATTCTTTCAGACGGCATGGAAGCCTATGTGCTGTGCACATGCAACAGGACGGAAATATACTGGGTCAATACCGGTGAAAACAGAATATGGGGCCTACTGGCGGAAATCTCGAAACTGAGTGCCGAAGAGCTTAAAACCTGTTCCGAATTTTTTTCGGGACAGGAGGCTATAAGGCATCTCTTCATGGTCGCTTCCGGTCTCGATTCACTGATACTGGGCGAACCTCAGATACTGGGTCAGGTCAAGGATGCGTACCGGGAATCTGTAGCTCATGGCATTACTTCGATCTATCTGGACAAGGCCCTTCACAGGACCTTCAAGGCCGCCAAACGCGTAAGGACTGAAACCGATATAGGCAGTTATCCGGTATCGGTAGCATCGGAAGCAGTCGAACTTGCATGCCACATCTTCGATGACATTAAAAAAAGCAGGGCGCTTATTATAGGCGCAGGTGACATGGCATCCATTGCCGGCAAAAGGCTCAGGGAAAAAGGTGTAAACTCGATATCGGTCCTGAACAGGACATATGAAAATGCATGCCTGCTTGCATCAGAACTTGACGGCATTCCAAAGCCATTCGATTCGCTGAAAGAAGAGCTTGCAACCTCGGATATCATCATTACGTCAACAGGCTCGCCCTTACCTGTCATTACCAGGGAATTGATGTCAGAGGTCATGAAGCGAAGGAAGAACAGGGAATTGATAATTATCGATATTGCCGTTCCCAGAGACGTAGAAAGTGAAGTTGCCAGGCTTTACAACTGCTACCTTTATGATATCGATGCTTTAAAATCGATTGCAGACAGGCATTACTCAAAAAGGCTTCTGCACACGGGAAAGGCCATAGAGATAATCAACTATGAGGTTGACTTGTTCGAAAGATGGCTTTCCAGGCTTAATGCTCAGGACACTATCAAAGATCTGTACAGCCTCATTGAAACGTATGCAAGGGAGCAGTCATCTTTACAGACACTCAACGACGAAGAAAGGACAGCCTTCGAATCTGCCCTGAGATCGGGCCTGAAAAGGTTCCTGCACAGACCGGTAAGCTTTTTGAATGACCATCCCGCTACTTTACACATAGAATATGCCAGGAGGCTTTTTAAACTTGATGACGAATATAAGGATAGGCACAAGGGGTAGCGCCCTTGCGCTGGCTCAGACAGAGATCGTCAGAAAACTTATGCTGTCCGCTGATCCCGGCCTCAGTATCGAGGTACTGGTGATAAAGACAGCGGGAGATCTCTCCACAGAACCCCTTGCTGTTATCGGCGGCAAGGGCGTTTTTGTAAAAGAGATTGAAACATCCCTTTTATCAGGCGAAATCGACATGGCAGTCCACAGCCTTAAGGACATGCAATCGATATCACCTGAGGGACTTGTTATTGCGGCCTATCTGCTGCGTGAAGACCCCTGCGACATGCTCTTTTCAAGTTGCGGATACACTCTCAGGAGTCTTCCCGAATCCGCCAGGGTAGGCACATCAAGCCTGCGCCGCATGTGCCAGCTCAAAAGCATCAGGCCGGACGTTCAATGTGTGGAGATCAGGGGTAATGTGACCACAAGGCTCAGGAGGATCGAAAAAGACCTTGATGCGGTGATACTGGCTGCAGCCGGAATCAAGAGACTGGGTTTAAGCGCGGGAACTGCTATTGACCTTAACGAAATGATTCCCTCACCGGGTCAGGGCATTATTGCCATCGAGACCAGAAAGGAAGATGAAAAGCTGAACCGGTTTCTTGAAAATCTCAATGATTCCGAAACAAGGACATGCGCACTTGCCGAAAGGGGATTTCTGGCCAGACTCGGGGCAGACTGCAGAATTCCGGCGGCAGCACATGCAAGAATAACAGATAACGAGATATCCATGAGCGCCATGCTCGCAGCCGCTGACGGAAGCCATATCGCAAGAACAACAGCCAGAGGCCTCACGCCTGAGATCGGTGCGGAGCTAGCTGAAACACTGCTTGAGAAATTAAGGAGGGTGTCTTGAATATGAAGGTATATCTGATAGGGACCGGTCCCGGAGATCCCGGCCTTCTAACCCTGAAGGGAGCAGGTATAATCCCTGAGTGTGATGCGGTTGTTTATGATGACCTGATTCCCAATGAAGTCCTCCTCATGGCAAAAGCCTCTGCCGAAAAATACTATGTAGGCAAGCGCGCCGGAAAAGACTATACGAAACAGCCCCGGATAAACAGCCTCCTGCTTGAACTTGCAAAAAGAGGGCTTACAATCGCCAGACTGAAGGGGGGCGATCCGTGCGTATTCGGAAGAGGCGGGGAAGAGGCGCTCTTCCTTAAAGAAAACGGAATACCTTTTGAAATCATCCCTGGTATAAGCTCTGCAATAGCAGGCCCCATAAGTGCAGGCATACCGCCCACTCACAGGGGGCTCGCCGCATCGCTTAAAATTGTGACAGCCCATGAAGACCCTTTGAAAGAATCAGGCTTTCTTGACTGGAGCCTGCTGGCAAAAGAGACAGGTACACTTGTCTTCTTAATGGGGGCGGGAAGGATCAACGAGATTTCAGAGGCGCTGATCAGAGAAGGGATGGATAGTTCGACTCCCTGTGCGATCATACAGGATGCGACGCTACCCTCACAAAAGCATTTAGTATCGACACTGGCTGGCATGGGACTTGAGGCTGAAAAGAATGGCATGGGTTCGCCTTGCATAATAGTTGTCGGCAAGGTTTCAGGTTTAAGCAGGGATCTGTTCGATACTAAAGAGAGACCCCTTTCAGGAAGAAGTATTCTTATTACAAGGCCTGCCAATCTGTCTTATAAGACGGCTGATGCCTTTGCAGCACAGGGCGCGCAAGTATTTATCTTCCCTCTTATCGAGTTGAAGGAATTGCCGTTCAGCCTCGATATCTCAGCCTATGACATGATAATATTCACATCCCAGAATGCGGTGCCGCTGTTTTTCAAATCACTCTCTGAGAAAGGCCTCGATGCCAGGTCACTGGCCGGAAAAGAGATAATATGTATCGGCCCGAAAACGAGGGACGCCCTGTCATCCTTCGGTATCAGAGCCGATAAGATGGCCGAGGAATTCAGGGCTGAAGGTATCATGGACCTCTTTGATGGCCGGGATATCGAAGGCATTAAAATCTGCCTTCCAAGGGCAAAGGATGCCAGGCCTTTTCTTGCAGATGCGCTCAGGTCGCGTGGCGCCGTGGTTGAGGAAATCTTCGTTTACGAGACGGCCATGCCTGAAAACGCCGACAGCGGGACATTCCTTTCACTTGCCGAGAAGAGCGACACCATAGTGTTTACGAGCCCGTCAGGGGCCAGGAATGCGGTGCTTCTGGCAGGGGATAAGATTGATTTAATCAGGGGGAAGACACTGGTGGCCATAGGTCCGGTTACTGCCGTTGCCATGGAAAAACTGGGCATCCCTGCCTACCAATATGCAAAAGAGTACACTGATGAAGGGATTATACAACTGATGAAGGGAGATATATCTTGATAGGCATATCCAAACTGTATTGCGGCACAATAGAGGCATCGGATCCTCTCAGATATTCTAGGAGGTCAAGCGAGCTTCCTTCGCACCTCCTTCAGTTCTCCGAAGACAAGAAACCAGTTGTAGTCTGGAATATAACCAGCAGATGCAATCTCAAATGCGTTCACTGCTATGCGTCGGTAACCGGGGAAAAGAGGGAATTATCGACTGCACAGGGGCTGAAGCTTATATCAGAACTCAAAGACTACGGTGTGCCGGTAGTCCTATTTTCCGGGGGTGAACCACTCATCAGGGAAGACCTCCCCGAACTTATCAGCGCAGCCACATCGGCGGGCATGAGGGCGGTGATATCCACAAACGGGACATTGATAACAAGGGAGAAAGCGGAAATCCTGGGCGATATGGGACTCTCATATGTCGGAGTCAGCCTTGACGGGCTTGAAGAGGTGAATGACAGGTTCAGGGGCGTAAGCGGAGCGTTTGCAAAGGCCTTGAAGGGCATTGAAAATGCAATGTCCGCAGGAATAAAAGTCGGGCTCCGTTTCACGATGAACAAAAGGAACTATCAGGAAATCCCGAAAATTTTCGACCTCATGGAAAATAGCGGCATACAAAGGATATGCTTCTATCACCTCGTATATACAGGCCGCGGCAAAAACCTCATGGAAGAAGACCTCACCCATGAACAGACACGCGCGACACTTGATCTTATAATGGACAGGACAAAAAAACTCATTGAGAAGGGAAACTCCGTAGAAGTCCTGACAGTGGACAACCATGCGGACGGGCCTTACATTTATCTGAAGATGCTTGAGAAAAATGACCCGAGAGCGGGCGATGTGCTCGAACTTTTGAAAATGAATGCAGGTAATTCAACCGGATTGGGAATTGGCTCAATCAACTGGGACGGCGACGTGTATCCTGACCAGTTCTGGCGGAACAAGGTGCTGGGAAATGTACTGCAAAAGCCTTTTTCCGATATCTGGGATGACAAAACAAACGAATTCCTCCAGAAGCTCAAAAACAAGAAAGACTATGTCACAGGCAGGTGCGCCGGCTGCAGGTGGCTTGAAGTATGTGCAGGCAATTTCAGGGCGAGGGCAGAAGCGCTGGCGGGAGACCCCTGGAGCGAGGACCCTGCCTGTTATCTGACAGATGAAGAAATCAGATAGAACTTTTTCTCCCCCTGGGTCTTCCTCTTTTCTTGTTTTTCACTTCCGGATTGCCCTGAGGTTTGACATTCGGCCCCCTCTTCCTGAATGACGTTATACCCAGATATCCATACGGATTATTCTGTGTGTCGCAAAGTATGGAAATTCTCAGGTTGCCTTTTAATGTCCTGCGGTTTCTCTTGAACTGGTTAACTGTAAGATCGGCCGAGAAGTTGTAATCTCCCCTTGCAACAGCTTCCCTGGCTTCCCGCAGCACAGTCATCACCCTGGATAAGGATTCCGTCTTAAAGGTTGTCCCGAATTCCATCCCAAGCGCTTCATCTACGGAATATCCGAGTGTGGTCCTGATTGAAGGGCTCATGTAAATGGTCAGATAGTCAAGTGACGAAGCCCAAACAAGGTCCTGCACCTTATCTACGATGTGCTGGTACAGATTCTCCTTTTTCTCGGTTATTTCGAAATACTTTTCAACTTCCTTATACTTGTCGATGTTGGCCATTACTACAACAACATCGGTAAAATGTCCGTCCACATCATAATTTGGCTTGGAATTGAGTCTGTACCAGTTTTTTGTTCCGTCCTTGTTAACAAGAAGGTATTCTTTGGCTCTGCCTTCCCTGATTTTTTTTAGTATTTCGATGTTCTCCTTAAGATTGTCTTTCATATCCGGATTAATAAAATCTTCTGCCAGTTTTCCTATGATTTCAGATGGATCATAACCAGCAATCTGTTTTATATTGTTACTTATATAAGTGATTCTTGCATCGGCGTCACAACATACAAGGATATCCTGTATATTATCGAGAAGGTAACGTTGTCTTGATTCTAAGGATAACAAATTATCTTGCATCTTTTTTCTCTCGGTACAATCTCGGCTTATACCGATGAAACCGATTACCTTGCCTGAAATATCTCTGAGAACCGATATCTTCGTTTCCATAAAACCCGCTTCTAGGGTCCTGGGATTTATATGCTCATAGGTAAAAACTCTGAATGGATTTTCTTCCCTGAGGCCTTTCCTGGCATTTATCAGACATTCATCAAGCGTTTTCTTAATATTCATATGCTGATCTCTACCCAGAAATTCCTTTATTCCCGCATGATTGATCTCTTCGCATGAGATCCATCCGATTTTTTCTCCAGAGGGAGAAAGGTAGGTTACCCTGAAATCAGTATCCATAGTCCATATAATATCCTGGGCATTCTGAGCGAGCATCCTGTATAGCGCTTCGTTCTCGGCTGTCTTTTCATGCGCCTTCATGATATCATCAATGTCAGCGAACATGCACCAGCTGCCTTTATATGCATTATCTTCATAAACCGGTGAGATTAATGCCCCCATCCATTTAAGACTGCCGTTTTTAAGCACTATTCTATATTCCCCGGTAAAGCGACCTTTTCTGAATGATTCCGAATCATGAATGAACCGCTCACGGTCTTCTTCTGAAATGAGATATGAGATTTGCCTGCCGGTAATTTCCTCGGGATAATATCCGCCGGACCTTATCAGATCCCCTTTCACGCATACAACAGACCTGCTTTCATCAATTTGTATGATCAGGTCACAGACATTTTCCATAAGGAACGAAAAGTTTTCATTTTCTTTAACCAGATTAATGATTTGATTCTTTCTTGATAATGAAGAACTTATTTTTTGCGTAAGCTCGATGAACAGAGACAGGTCTCTTGCCTTCCAGTCATAGTCAGTTCTGTGTATGCATATAACGAATCCCCACAGCAGATTGTCCACAACAACAGGCAGAAATATTATTGATTTGGGCTTTTTTTCCGAACTCGATTCGCCCGCTGTATAAAATATCTCGTCTGTTTCTGTAACAGGAATATTTTTTTTAAGTTTATCGAATATATAAGGAAATTTATTTTTAATATCTTTAATACAGTCATTCAACTGGGGAGGCATGCCTTCTCCATTATCCAGTTTAATATAAATATCTGCTGAATCCTTATCGCCACTTGGGATTGAATATAAAGCTATAGTTTCGATATCACTTACTTTGCCGATCTGCTCTATCGAAGATCTAATAATACTTTCACAGTCCGCGGTAATATTAATGAATTTGGACATTTCCCGTCTTCCCCTCTTTTCTGTAAATAATTTTTATGAATTGCAGTTTATCTAATTTCGTATAACATAAATAATAGCAATGCAATGCTTCTTTTATAAACAGATTGTATTCAAAAGCAGCATTGACTTTATGAATCGGCTTTGCTTAAGTTTTAACAAACCATCTACTTTAAGACAGGAGAATGTATGCACTTCAAAACGTGGCTTCAACTCAAGGGTATCCACCAGAAAGACATGGCAGAAACAATAGGAATAAAACCAAGTTCACTTTCCATGATTCTGTCAGGAAAAACAAAACCGAGCCTTGAGATTGCTTCCCGTATAGAACAGATAACAAACGGCGAGATAACCAGAATGGACCTGTTATATCCCGACGAAACTGAAGCCATGAAAAAACCTGCATCTTCAAAAAGGGGAACAATCCTTACTTATGAACTGAGGGAAAAGCTTTTAAGGGATTGAAATAGAACTATAGACCCTATCTTTTTTTTACAAATTTCGAGACAGATTCAAGCTCGATACCCTGAGACCTCAGTCTTGGAATTTCCTTCTCGAGAACAGCTATTGTTTCTTCATGCGGATGACATATGCCGATTGCATAACCGTTTTTCAATGCAATTTTTTTAAGCCTGTCAAGCTGACCTGCTATGTATAACGAGTTCAATTCATTATCCAGAAACACATCTCGTCTGGCGAAAGGCTCTCCCGCATCTCTTGCAACATCCATACAGACAGAATTCGGTGAAGTCATGCTGTCAATATAAAACAATCCCCTTCTCTTAAGTTCGTCGATAATTACGGTCATCTTATCTCTGTCCTGTGTTATTTTAGATCCCATATGATTATTGGCCCCGACCGCATAAGGAATGCTGCTTAAATTATTCTCAAGTATCGAGAGCACTTTATCTTCATCCATATCCGATAATATGGCCCCCTTACCCGGGTTTTTGCCCGCCGTTCCCTCCATGGGAATATGTACAAGCACATCACACCCTCTCGAATGAAGATATGATGCGACGTCCTTAGACTTCTCAATATGAGGCAAAACTGAAAAACTCAGATCACGATCAATTTGCGCCAGACGTGATGCAGTCTTGAGACTCAAACCCATATCATCGATAATAATTGCAATTCTTGCTTTTTTTCCAATACCCGGTTTTATAACTTCCGGTATGGCCGGTGATGTCTCGGCAGGGTAAACAATTTCAACTTCCCACTTGTGGCTGTCCATAACAATAATGACATGGTTATCATCCTTAATTTCAATACTGCCGACCTTCTTTATCGGTTCAAAGAATTCTTGAAGCTTATCTTCAGTAAGTTTTTCTTTTACCTTAACGACAATCCGATCGCCACTGAACTCCACATTCTCTCTGGAAACTCCCATATCGAAAAGGCAACCCTTAATCGCCAGAAGAGGGTCAATCCATTTAATGACAGGCTTTGAAGGTGTAACATGAGAGGGTTCCTGAATCTTTATGAGACCTCTTTCAAGGAATATTATCAAACCTGCAGCAATGGCAATGATAACAACCACTGCCAGTATGATACTTTTTCTTTTGGCAGTTTTGCTCATGAAGTTTTCTGCACTGTACTGAAAACCCTCCAGGACTTTAAAATATCCAGGGCATATTTCAACTGATTATCATTTTTCAGCAGATTCTGAGCGGGGTCCTCTTTTGATTCATCTTTTTTCCCGGATGGTTCAAGATGCTGTTTAAGATCTTTCTCCCTTATGAATTTGAGTTCGCCATCTTCATCTTCTTTTTCTTTCTGATTCTTCACGATCTGATCAAGTACGATATCGGGAATGATTCCAGTTGCCTGAATATCCCTTCCTGATGGCGTATAATACCTTGCAACAGTAAGCTTGAGAGCCGAACCGTCAGACAAAGGTCTGACAACCTGAACGGATGCCTTGCCAAAACTTTTTGTCCCTAAAACCACTGCACGTTTGTTATCCTGAAGCGCGCCCGCAACAATCTCCGCCGCACTGGCGGTTCCACCGTTAATCAGGACAACTATCGGAAAATCCTCGTATACTTTATCTCCCTTTTTGGATATGAACTCCTTCTTGTCTTCCTGAGACCGGCCTGAAGTATAGACGATCTTTTTGCCTTCATCGAGAAACAGGTCGCTTACATCCACGGCCTGACTTAACAACCCGCCCGGATCATATCTTAAATCAAGGATGAGACCCTTTAAAGGCACCATTGTAACCAGGGCCTTTTTTATCGAATCCGTCGTATCTGTCTGGAACTGTCTTACTCTTATATATCCATATCCCGGCTCTAGCATCATGGATTTTGCGCTTTCAATATGAATGATGGCCCTTGTTATTGTAACATCGAAGGGTTTTTCATCCATGCCCCTTTGTATCTTGATTGTGACCTTGGTCCCTTTGGGCCCCCTTAAAAGCTTGACTGCATCTTCCAGAGTCATTTCGTAAGTGGACTTGCCGTCGATTTCAAGGACCCTGTCCCCGGGTTGTATTTTAGCCTCAAATGCAGGAGTCCCTTCAATCGGCGTGATCACCGTTAGAATCCCGTCTCTCATGCCTATTTCTATGCCCAATCCTCCGAAAGACCCTGTGGTGCTGATCTGCATTTCTTTATAGGCATCCTTGGTAAGATAGGCGGAATGGGGATCAAGGGTGGACATCATGCCTTTTATCGCTCCATCGATAAGCTTTTCAGGAGGAACGACATCAACATAATTTTTTTCTATTATTTCAAGACAGTCAGTAAACTTCTCGAGCTGAGGATACATTTTAAGAGTATCAGCACTGAGCAATCTTGCCTTATAGAGAACCAGGGCGGAAGAAAGACATATCAATAAAATTACAAGCACCCACAGCTTTTTGTTTCTTTTCATATATTCTCCTGTATTTTCCTTATATAAAGGATATCTGCCCTATAGCATATCCCCGATTTTAGTGAAATAACAACTATCTTCCTGCCAGCCACTTAAGTGGATCGAGGGCGTTGCCTTTATACCTGATCTCGAAATGAAGGTTGGCTCCGGGAGGCGTTACATCTTCACCGGTAATCGCGATATATTCATTTTCAGCAACATTCTGGCCGGCTGACTTGATCGCTTTCTGAAGAAAACCATATACTGAATGGAATCCGTTCCCATGATCGATAATCAGCGTATTTCCGAATACATCGAGCCAGCCGGAAAAAACCACCTTGCCCTTATAAATACATTTTACCTTTTCTCCATGCTGCGCTTTGATATCAATGCCCTGGGATATCTGTAGTATCCCGGCCTCCTTATGCCTTCCGAATGACTGTACCACCTTTCCCCTGACCGGCCATGGCAGCTTTCCCTTTAATTTGGCCAGGCCTGTTCCCGGTATAACCACTTCGGATTTTTTTCTCTGAGTGAGCTGACGCATCAGCTTTTCAATCTCACTTTTGTATGTTCTGGATTCCTTTTTCAGCGAGGATATAAGATCGTTTTTTTTCTTCTTCTCGGCGCCAAGCTCGGAAACCTTTTTATCGAGCTTTTTCATATCACTTTTTAATGCTGCCTCCTCTTTTTCGAGAGAGCTTTTTGCCTCTTCCTTAAGCTCCTTCATGCGACTGTATTTATCGGCCTCCTTGATATTTGCATATATTGAAGCCTCTGCATACGGGACAAGATTGCTGCGAACGGAAGGGCTTTCAATAGAATCAACAGTCTGAGCCTTATAAAGGTCTATGAGCTTGTCTCTCATTATTTCCTGATTTTTCCTGAGTTCACAGTCATAGAGGACAATCAGGTTAGATGTCTCCAAGATTTTCATTCTACGCTTCTCAATAACCTTTTTCAGGTTAGAGATCTCTTTCTCCATCGAGGCAAGTTTCAAATTAATTGAACGAAGGTTCTTTTCTTCCTTCGCCTTTTTAGTCTCTACGACCTTTGCCTTCTGTCCGAGTGTCTTGATCTTTGATTCCAGACTTGCCGGATAGAGGGCAAAAGGGAATATCAGAATAAATATAAATAAGCTGAGGCAGATTCTCACTCCCGCACCTTTAATGAAAAAACGGTTGCGGCAATGCCGAACAAAGCGGAAAAACCAATGCCGATTAATACCTGTCTGAGGTTCTGGATTGTTACAAGATATCTTATCTCCGGCACCATAAGAATCGCCTGGCCTGCTGCAATATCCGCCAGATACCTGCCTGCTGCCGCAGCTATTAATACATATGATGTCCCTTCCAGAATAATCGCCAGGTTTATCGTAAGCCGGCTCTGTCTGTAAGGCAGCAATGAATCTTTCTTAGCCAGTCTCAACTTGATCGAACAGAAAATAAGTAGACCAAGGCATATCGCATATAACCCGAAGATATATCTCGACAATCCGAAAAAGCTCTTTAAAAAATATGCCGCATTTGCTGCCAGCTCCATGTTGTACCTTGTTTTTTCGATACCTGGTATTTTCTCAATATTGACTGCGAATTTTTCCATCAACGGCAAATGAGAATCTTTAAGGACAACGGCAAAGGCATCAGGCAAAGCGTTAGCATCAAGCCCTGATACGATTGGGCTATCGTTTCCGAGCCAATCTTTCATCTTCTTGAGCCCCTCTTTTCTGGAAATATATACGGTTTTATCGACACCATTGATCCCGTTTAATCCGACCTTTAATTTCTGGATATCCTGCTGGGACATGCCGTTTTTTGCAAAAACCATTATTGTTCTCACCGATTCAGGCAAAATATTCTGACTTACCAGTGCATCCGATACACTCGACATTATTACAAGCTGGGCAGTTGCTACCGAACACACGGCCAGAACGAGAATAAGCCCCAAGGGTTTGGTTATAATATATTTTCCATAAAGCTTTAACACCTGTTTCATACATTTCTCTCAGCATAAAGAGCGTTTAATTTAATAAAGGTATTCATTATTGACTGCATCCTTGATATTTGATTTCTTCAGATCTATTAGAGAGTTCATCAATTCCTCCCTTTTAAAATCTTTTAAAATACTTTAAAAAAATAAATACCCAAATCTTAATTACATGTACAGTTAATACGACCTGTAATCTTGAGATTGACTTATTTGTTTTACAACATATTAATAACAGTTAAGGGGACTTGAGAAAATGATACCCAGGCCTGAAACAGTAAAACTGGACAAAAATAATAAATCCCCGCAAGTAATATCAATTACATCAGGCAAGGGTGGAGTTGGCAAAACCAGCATTGTGGCCAACATGGCGATACTGCTTTCATCCATGGGCAGAAAAGTGCTCGTGTTTGATGCAGACCTTGGACTGGCGAATATAGATGTCATGCTTGGATTGTCTGCAAAATTTAATATCAATCATCTGCTTCAGGGTGACTGTGATATTAATGATATTTTGATTGAAGGCCCGTCAGGAATCAGAATTCTGCCTGCTTCTTCAGGCATTCAGGAGCTTTCAATCCTGTCGTATGAGCAGCAGCTTACAATCGTGAATGCATTGGATGGTTTCCAGGACGATTTTGATTACATGCTCATTGATACAGGCGCCGGAATATCCGGAAATGTTACTTATTTTAATTCGGCTGCACAGAGAATCGTCGTTGTAGTAACGCCTGAACCCACATCTTTGACAGATGCATATGCCCTCATCAAGGTCATGAGGACCAGATACAATATAAAAAGATTCGAAATCATCGTCAACAACGTGCTCTCAACATATGAGGGTAAGGAGGTAATAAGAAAATTAATTTTTGCCTGTGACAAGTTTTTTGGGGATATTGCTCTTGACATGCTTGGGAGTATTCCGCATGATTCAACTATACCAGAGAGCATAAGAGAACAGAGGGCTTTTATTGAAATTAATCCGGGCAGTGAGGCTAGCAAGAGATTGGGGGCAATCGTAAAAAGAATTGACAGCACCAATGCGCCACAGGAAAGCGGCACATTACAATTCTTTTTTAAGAGGCATATTGAAAGCAGTGAAAAGGGATGAATGATGTTGGATATTGCGTTTCCTGACCTTACAGACAATGAACGCACGGATCCAAAGATACGCGCGAAAGTAATTAATGAGTTCGCACCGCTGATCAAATATATTGCAAGCCGTATTGCAATGAGGCTGCCGCCTCATATCGATATTCACGACCTCATAAATGCCGGCGTCATCGGGCTTATCGACGCCATGGAAAAATTCGATGCAACAAAGAACATCAAATTCAAGACATATGCGGAATTCAGAATCAGAGGAGCGATGCTCGACGAACTTCGTTCCATGGACTGGGTGCCCCGTTCGGTCAGACAAAAAGCCAGAAAGATTGAGGACGCATATTCAAGGCTTGAGTCATCACTAGGCAGACCCGCAAACGATGAAGAAATAGCTACAGAACTTGAAGTAGACATGGAGAGCTTTTACCGTCTTCTTTCTGAAACCGCTTCAGTATCTCTTTTAAGTCTTGATGACCTTGGCGAGGACAATCAGGACTCTTCCAAAAGGAATCTGCTCGAATTTATCATGCAGGATGAAAAAGACTGGCCCACCCATAAGATGGGGCTTAATGAGGCCAGAGATATGGTTGCTCGTGCTATTCAGTCATTGCCTGAAAAAGAACGCATGGTCATCTCCCTTTATTATTATGATGAACTTACAATGAAGGAGATCGGATACGTGCTCAAGTTTACCGAATCTAGGGTCTCCCAGATACATACAAAATCCATACTCAGGCTTCGTTCCAAAATGCAGAAAATACTCAAAGAAGTCAGAGAATAAGCATTAAAACAAGGCAATACAGGACCTTATAATGGATAGCAATATCAACATAATTCTAATTGAAGACTTTCCATTTATGAGAAGGATTATCAGGAATTGCCTCTTGGAGCTTGGTTTTGTAAATATCCTTGAAGCCGATGACGGTTCGACTGGTCTTGATATCATTAACAGGAAAAAGGCGGAATTGATAATATCGGATTATGATCTTCCGGATATGTCTGGTATAGAACTTCTCAAGGTTGTACAAAGCAGCGACGAGCTTAAAGACATACCGTTTCTTATGGTCACGAAAGAAACACAGGCTGATGAAATAATCGGCCTGATTGATCAGGAGACACAGGATTTCATAATTAAACCATTTACCGCCGATATGCTGGGCAGGAAGATTGAAATGCTCCTTGGTGAATCATCAAGATGACGGAAACTGACAGCAGCAGTAATAAACATGACAGCCTGAAATGGTTAAAGCCTTTAATTATTCTGCTTGTTATTTTTGCAGCCGTATTAATGTTATATTATATTATCGATCCATTAAAAAAAGAACCGGCTGAGAAAAACTTCACCATAAAAAGCGTAACCGTTCTTCCTGGGCAAAAAAGTGACACTATCGCTCTAGAACCTTTCATAGTCGTATGCAGAAACAAAAACACGGAAGTTTCAAAAATATTGATTGCCGATATCAAGCTGAGTTTTCTTCCTGAAAAGAGACCTGATGTACTGGCAAGTATGTTCAACATAAGATCCGCAATCCTGGAAAATCTTCAGAATAAAGGCTCCTCGCTCAGAAAAGATCAGGTGGAGATCCTGCTAAGTGATTCACTCAAGTCATATAACATCCAGAAGGTGACCGTCAGCAGGTATGATCTGAAATAATTCAGATCTACAGCATAGAGAATATCTCATCAGACAACAACATTCCTTTCGGGGTAAGAACCGCATTACCATTTCTGATTTCATAAAGTTCTGGTGGAATATTCCCGGGCATCAATTCTTCCGGTATCCCGTAAACAGTCCTCAACATGAGAAATTTTTTCTCGAAATCCATTGTATGTTTATCGAGTACATCAACGTTTATGACAGGCCTTTTGTTGTTAAGCACAAGAGACATATATCTTTCAGGTTCACTTTCATTGGTACTTCGAACGCTGTTCAGGCATGAGACCGCAGCCGCACCTAGCCCGATATAGGGGCTATGTCCCCAGTACGCCAGGTTATGTCTGCATTCATATCCAGCTCTGGCAAAGTTGGAAATCTCATACTGGTTCAAGCCGTTATCCGAAAGTTTTTCCAGTACAGTGTAGAAAAAATGCTCGACTTCATCTTCGGGAAGAGGTTCGATCGTCCGGGCCCATCTGGTGTCGGGACTGAACATATATGCAGAGACATGCTCCGGATTAAGCTCAGAAATCCGCTTCAAGTCATAATCGAGTTCTGAGTATCTCTGAGTCGGTATGGAGTACATCATGTCAATATTTATATTATCAAAACCTGCAGCACGTAATGACCCGAAAGCATTGAAAGCCTTATCCGAATCATGAACCCTTCCTAGATATCCGAGCAGCCTGTTAGAAAAGCTTTGAATACCAAGACTTATACGGTTTATTCCAGCCGCCTTAAGCCGAAATGCACAATCTGAGGAAACCGTCTCGGGATTGGCTTCAATCGAAACCTCTGAATCGGCTTGAGTCTGCCATAAGCTGTTAAGCCCGCTTATAATTCTGCCGATTGACTTAGAGTTTAAAAGCGTCGGGGTGCCGCCTCCGAAATATATTGTTGATATCCTGCTGTCGGCGGGAATACTATTTATAAGCATTTCCGCTTCTTTAAGAACTGCCTTTACATAACTGTCCTGCGGCGGATTTGAACTTACAATCGATGAAAATCCGCAATACCTGCATTTGCTGATGCAGAAAGGAACATGGATGTAAATATGCAGCCCCATTTGTTCTCCTAAAAACATACGAAACCCGGAGCCCATCTCCTGGCGAGACGAACCCCGGGTCTATTAAAGCGCTTTTCTAAAAAATATCTACAGCAAATCAGGCGTGATTTTCTTGTACGCCATGTCAAGGCTTTCAGCAACTTTCGGATGCGTTACGCTGCCGGCAAATGTATTAATACCTTTGAGTATTGCCGGATCTTTTGCCGCTTCCTTTATGCCGAGATTTGCTATTTTCAATCCGTAAGGAAGTGTCGCCTGCGAAAGTCCCCAGGTCGAAGTAACAGGAACCGCGCCAGGCATATTCGCAACACAGTACATCACAACTCCGTCAACATAAAATATCGGGTCATCGTGGTATGTGGCCTTTGTATAAGCACAGCAGCCGCCCTGATCAACCGCGACATCAACTACGACCGCACCTGTTTTCATGCGCTTGATATGCTCTTCTGTAATCAGTTTGGGAGCGGCTGCACCGGGAATAAGAACAGCACCAATTACCAGGTCTGCATTTTCAAGACAGCGTTCTATGTTGCCAGGCGTCGAGTACATGGTTTCTATTGAGACTCCGTAAAAGTCATCATACCTTTGGAGAACGCTTTTCTGTATGTCCATAAGTGTTACCCTTGCGCCCATTCCAACAGCAATTTTGGCAGCATTGGCACCGACAACGCCGCCTCCTATTATGACTACATTACCCCTCGAAACGCCAGGTATGCCGCCAAGCAGGACCCCTCTTCCGCCGAATGTCTTTTCCAGATATTTTGCGCCTTCCTGTACCGCCAGCCTGCCTGCAACCTCGCTCATCGGCTCAAGAAGTGGAAGATGACCGTTCTCGAGCTGAATAGTCTCAAATGCAATACCTGTTACCTTTCTTTCAGTAAGGGCAACAGCCTGCTCTTTGTCTGCTGCGAGGTGAAGATATGTAAATAGAAGCTGGCCTGGCTTGAAAAGGTTATATTCCTCTTTGAGAGGCTCCTTGACCTTGTAGATCATATCTGCCACTGCAAAGACTTCTTCATGCGTATCAAGCATAACGGCCCCTGCCTTGGCATACATCTCATCAGTTATCTGCGCCCCGACACCTGAACCTTTCTCCACATATACCTCATGACCGGCAGCCTTGAATGAAAGCACGCCATCAGGCGTCATCGAAACCCTGTGCTCAAACCTTTTTATCTCTTTAGGTACGCCAACTTTCATAAAATCCTCCTTTTATCTCTCACAAGTGAGTAGTCGCTCACTCTCGATTACTTTTTATATTCAGTTGTGTCAACTGTAATTTACCTTTTATGTTATTTTTTACAATCAATTGTTGTATTAAATGATTATATACAATTTCTATATTGCTTTATTGGCAACTATCCTTGTACGCATCAAATAGTAAAGAGTGTTGACCTGTGTCTTTGTGGTGTATTATGCTCAATTATAATAAGATATTAAATTTCAAGATATTCATCACCGGAGGAGGAATCATTCAATGCAATTTAGAAATATCACAGTAACCGACTTCATGACAAACTGTTTTATTCTTTGGGATGAAGAGACAAAAGAAGGAATTGTGCTTGATCCGGGCGGAGATGCCGGCAAAATACTTAGAGAGATTAAAAACGAGGGTATAAAGATCGTCGGTATTGTAATCACACACGCCCATATCGATCATATAGGCGCCCTGGGAGCAATTAAGGAAGCAACCGGTGCAGAAATCATGATGCACACTGCGGAGCTTCCTGTTCTGAAATTCGCATCGAAGATGGGCGGGATGTTCGGCGTAAGAATCGAACAGCCGCCCGATCCTGATCGTCTGCTCTCGGAAGGAGACACAATCAAATTCGGCAAATACCTGCTTAAGGTCCTTGATACTCCGGGGCACTCGCCGGGGGGAATCTCATTAATCGCTTCCGATGGTATATCATGCTTTTCCGGAGATACCCTTTTTGCACAGTCAATAGGAAGGACAGACCTTCCGGGCGGAGATTATGAGACTTTGATCAACTCGATTAAAACTAAAATCCTTCCGCTTGGAGACAAGGTGCAGGTCTATCCGGGACATGGCCCGGCGACTACAGTCGCCACAGAAAAAAGATACAACCCCTTTCTTCATTAAGGAGGCCAAATGAAACCAGGGCATATTCTTATTGCAGCAATCCTCTTGATTGTTTCGGTTTCAGGATGCAGCGGCTTGAAACTCCATGATGTCAAGCCAAGAGAACTGCCGCAGCAGGCACCGGCTCAGACACCTGTCCCGAAAGTACCGTCCTACCTTGACTTTGCTGATATACTTATCCCTGCCGAACTTGGAAAGGACGCATCGCAAAGCTATATAGTGAACGGCTTTGGCCAGCTTGTCGTAAGAGGAAGGGTTGCCGGGGAATCGATCGAAAAATTCTTCAGTTCGACAATGCCTTCGTCCGGATGGGCCAAACTTGACGAATACCGTTTCCAAGGCAATACAAAAATTTATTTTTCAAAACCTGACAAGATTGCCTCAATACTGATATCAGAAAATCCCATGGACACTAAGGTTGAGATATGGGTTACACAAACGAAAAAGAACTAGCCGGGAAAACGGTTGTCTACGGAATAACCGGAGGCATTGCAGCCTACAAGGCACCTTTTGTTGTAAGAGGGCTCAGCCTGCTGGGAGCTGATGTCGTATGTATAATGACCGATTCCGCTCATGAATTCGTAACACCTCTTACACTTCAAACCCTTTCGAAAAACCCTGTATACTCAAAGATTTTTCCCATCGATCATCAGCAGAAATATGAGATCGAACATATAGCTCTTGCAGACAGGGCTGATCTTTTCATCATTGCGCCGGCAACTGCAAATTTCATTGCAAAAATGGCGCGCGGCATTGCTGATGACCTTCTATCCAGCACTGTCCTGGCTACAAAAGCCCCTGTCCTTGTCTGTCCCTCGATGAACGTGAATATGCTGGAAAATAAGGCTACGCAGGAAAACTTGAATATTCTCACAAAACGGAACATCAACATCCTTGAACCGGATGAAGGACTGCTGGCATGCGGGTGGGAGGCTAAAGGAAGAATGCCGGACCCCGAGAGGATTATATTCGAAGCAAGAAAAATTCTTACTAAACATGACCTTCAGGGCATACGTATACTTCTAACGTGCGGACCCACATGCGAAGATATTGACCCTGTCAGGTTTATTACAAACCGCTCTACCGGAAAAATGGGGGCTGCAATTGCCGAAACCGCCGGACTGAGAGGTGCTGATGTCACTGTAATATCGGGGCCGGTTAATATCAGTTATGCGCCCTGGGCGCATGTAATACCGGTCAGGTCTGCAAGTGACATGCTGACAGCTGTAAAAGATCACATCGAGAACGCCGATGTACTTATAATGGCCGCAGCAGTCGCAGACTATACGCCAAAGGTTCGAAGCAGTTCGAAGATAAAGAAAGGGGAAGCAGCCATGACCAGTCTGGAAATGGCTCCCACATCGGATATACTTTACACTATCAGCTCGATGAAGAAAGGCAGGTTTTTTGTGGGATTTGCTGCGGAAACAGACGACCTGATAGAAAATGCGTCGGAAAAGATGAAAAGAAAATCCCTGGACATGATTGTCGCCAACAGGGTGGGCATTGAGGGAAGCGGATTCGCAACAGATACGAACACCGGAACAATACTTTTTCCTAATGGCGATTACAGGTTCGAAGGCATGAAAAAAACAAGGCTTTCGGATAAGATACTGGACCTTGTAAGGGAAAAGCTTTGAGAGCGTCTCTAACTCAGATATTAAGAGACGAGCAGAACTGGACAGGAGATTTTGTAATCATGCCTGAACCGGGAACCTTTACCGTAAAACCTTCCGAAACGAAACCATCAGCACCATACACACTTGAAGACCTCAAGGAATCACTGAAAGAATGCAGCCTTTGCAGGCTATCGACAACAAGAAAAAACATTGTTTTCGGTGAGGGAAATCATGACGCCCGGATAATGTTCATAGGCGAAGGGCCCGGAGCGGTCGAAGACGACACGGGAAGACCTTTTGTCGGACCGGCCGGACAGCTCCTGACTGATATCATTGTAAAAGGCATGAAGCTCAGGCGTGAGGAAGTGTACATCGCCAATATAGTTAAATGCAGACCCCCTGGAAACCGCAATCCGCTTCCTGATGAGGTTGATAATTGCATCGGCTATCTGAAAAAACAGATATCCCTGATTAAACCTGAAGTGATTATTACACTCGGAGCGGTTTCTACACACAACCTCCTTGGAATCACAACCCCGATAAGCAGGCTGAGGGGTAATTTCACAAATTACATGGGTATTACCGTCATGCCGACATTTCATCCAAGCTACCTGCTTCAAAATCCATCCAAAAAGAGGGAGACATGGGAAGACATAAAAAAAGTCATGGAAATGCTTGGCCTGGATTCTCCGTTACGATCTTAATTATTGTTTTTATTCTTTTGTCAGCCGGAACAACTCTGGCGGGTGACATAATAGTAATCGATGTCAAGGATGCCATCTCTCCGCCGGTCGGCTCATACATTACTGAAAACATCGACAGGGCTGTCAGGGAAAAAGCTGAGGCCATTATAATAAGACTGGATACACCAGGAGGTCTCGACACTTCGATGCGGGACATAATACAGAAAGAAATGAACGCGCCTGTCCCTGTTGTTGTCTATGTATATCCAAAGGGTGCCCGTGCAGCATCTGCAGGAGCACTTATCTGCCTGGCTGCAGATATTGCAGCTATGGCACCCGGAACCAACATAGGGGCAGCCCATCCTGTCGGAATAGGCCCCGGGGGTGGCGGAGTTGAAAAGGGAGACAAAGACAAGAAGACTGAAACAGATACAATGACGGAAAAAGTGACAAATGACGCATCCGCCTATGCAAGGAGCATCGCCAAGGAACGCGGTAGAAACGAAAAATGGGCCGAGGATGCCGTAAGAAAAAGCGTTTCCATCCCGGCAACTGATGCCGTTGAAAAGAATGTCGTTGACCTTATTGCCGACAGCCTTGATGACCTGCTGACAAAAATCGACGGCAAAACAATTAAAAAAGCAGGCATGACTTTCATATTGAAGACAAAAGACGCCCCTGTGACTGAGCGCCCCATGAACTTCCGGTCCAGACTGCTGTCCACCCTGGCAAACCCTAACATCGCCTATATCCTTATGCTAATAGGACTTGCAGGTATTTATTTCGAACTTTCAAGCCCTGGCGCAATACTTCCGGGCATCATAGGCGGCATATGCATCATCCTGGCATTCTTCGCCTTTTCCGCCCTTCCGGTTAATTATGCTGGTGTTGCCCTTATATTGCTATCCGGGATCCTGTTCTTTGCCGAAATAAAAGTTCAGAGCATGGGATTGTTGACTGTGGGCGGAATTATTTCACTGATCCTGGGTTCGATCATACTGTTCAGAACACCTGAAATGTCCGCTCAGGTATCATGGGGTGTGATCCTGCCTATTTCAGTTTTCTTCGCACTCTCATTTTCCGCTCTTGTCTGGCTTGTTTTAAAAACCCACAGGAAGGCTCCTGTAACAGGCGTGGCTGCAATGGCGGGAGAAAGGGGACAGGTTTATGAATGGCATGATGACGGCACAGGCAAGGTATTTGCCCATGGTGAATACTGGAATGCAAAAGGCCCTGTTGGTTTAAAGCCGGGCGAAACCGTTATTGTTGAATCCGTTGAAGATATGGTGCTCACGGTTAAAACAAGAGAATGACCTTCAGATAAAAAGCAAAGGTGCAGCTATTCCGGCATGACAACGTTGCTTATGTTGTCATGCCGGATAAAAATCAAACCTGACTTGTTACGGAATCATTTGACGAACCTGCCGAACCAGTAGGCAAACCTGAAATCCACACCCGGCAGGAGACAGCCGCCGTTGCCGCCTCCGTTCGGTTTGTACGGATTAGACCGCCAGTGGTAATTGCTGGGCGGCCTTACGCTCTGAGGAATCGGCTTGTCGGTAATGAGGTCATTATTTCTTCCTACATTCCCGAGGACCTTAACATGAGTTCCGTCGTTCAGTATGCATTCACCGCTTGCAATCTCGGCATCGTCACAGTTGATAACAGTTTCATCCCAGTAAGGCGGCTCATGGAATCCGTAAAGCGTATTTATCCCCCTGTTCACAGCGTCAAAATCAGGCGCTTGCCTCATCTTATTAAAAGCAGAGGCACCGGAGTAGTTGGCAGCATAAACAAAGTCATAAAGGCTGTATGAATAATCCTTGGGTTTTGTATGCGAGATGCCGGTTTTGTAAAGGTGTTGTATTGTCGCATACCTTACCTTGTCTCTCACTTTCTCATCGCTGATATAACGGCCTGCAAGAAGCGCCCCCTGAAATGCCATATTTGTGTTGCTGTAATTAGTAATCTTATCAAGATTTACGCCCAGAACATTTAAAACGATGATGTTATCCAGATGTCTCTGAGCGATCAGCTCATCATAAAGATAACTTTCAAGTTCGGAGTCCTCAGAACAATAGGCCAGGGCTGCCACGATTCCCAATGACATCAGTGAATAAAACCCGTCCTTAACCGGCAGCCAGGCAAGATATACCCTGTCCCAGTTGTTCTCATTCAGGTAGCCGTGATAAGTCGTACGGCCGTCGGCGTCAAAGATTTCCAGATCGAAGGCCATGCCGTTGCTGCCCGGCCCGCCTGTACGTTTGACCATGAGGGAATGCCCCAGCTCTTTTGCATACAGCTGAAGCCTGTCCTTTGTTTCTTCCGGAATTGAGGCGTCATCTCTGACGGCTTCCCATATGGCGGCAAAAGCGGTTGCCCAGCCAATGTACTGGTCACGGCTGCATGAGTCAGTCCACACATAGTTTGAGAACTTTCCGTCAACAGAATTATCCCCTCTTAAGGTGCCGTTGTCCTTGACCTCGGGAAGAGGATTGCCGTCTGAGTCAAAAAGAGGTGTCGTCACCGCTGTCTTATAGGAAGTAGGAATATCCGTCCTGCAGAATCCCCTGGCAATAACCCCTTCAACACCAGTTATTTCCACTGCAACGAAGAGGCCTTCAATATCCCTTTTCAGAAATTCTCTTGCCCTGTCCACGTCCTCCTGTGAATAGCCCGAATCCCTGAGCACCGCATATCTGTACGCATCAGCGGCAATACCGACGCCTGCATAAAGCCCTGCCGTCATCTGGAATTCAGGAATAACATCGAACACTTCCTTTCCTGAATATGCGGAAAAATCCCAGCTGTCGGTATTTTTGAGAAAATCGCTGATAAGCTGCCTCTCAGCAATATTGGCAAGAGGCACTCCGGCGTCATTATTTATTCCGTTCCCGGCGCAGTTGAAAATAAGATGCTGCCTGTCATACATGTCCGCCTTTTTCTCGAGCACTGCATCATAGCCCTTTTCAAGAGGACCCGGAATCAGCGATGTGCCTTCATAATCGGGTTTCGGACAACCGCACAGGATGGCAACCAATGCCAGAGATAAGACTATTTGCAACCTCTTCACATTCCCCATAACAACCTCCGGTTAAACCTCTTTAATAGCCCGTTATTCAGGATATAAAGCGATTTATTTTTTTAAAGCCCTCTCAGATAAGTGACAAGTATATCGATCCTGTCACTCTGTATCGAATCGACCCCCCTGTCCAGCATGAGCTTGAAACCATATTTCCCCATCACATCAAATTCACCCAGTGCATCCATATGAATCTTTATTCCTTTCGAATGGATAAAATCCGCCACTTCAGGTTTTATATCTTCGTACAACATCTCAAACATGACAATTGGGCTAAGGGCATCAATGAATTCCTGCGCCTCCTCCTGAGTCTCAACTGCCGCCAGGAGTGATATGAAAGCATTCTGCGAGCGTGCGGCATACCCCTCGGCGATACTGCCCACAAGAAGGTACGCAGAATCTATCATGTCCTCTTCCTGTATAATTTCCACAATCTGGGCGATGTCTGGCGTCTTGATATCGACATACACCATAGTCTTACCCTTCATGAATGCCATCACTTCTCTGAGCGTTGGGACTTTCTGGTCAGCCATTGCCTTGCTGACAGCCCTTATCTTGAGAGCTTTTATCTCTGCCAGCGTAAGGTCGGAAACTTTCCCTTTGCCGTATGTCGTCCTGTCGACAGTCTCAT
>CAYNVT010000056.1:0-13459 GCA_964400685.1 uncultured Bacteriovoracaceae bacterium
AATTTTAAGGGGTGTTTCCTGGCCAGAAACGAGAGCAAGCTTTTAAATATAGGTTTTAACAACGGTGTGGTGTCGAACAGGATCATCGCCATTGTAAATCCGGCTTCATCTCCGATGAAAAGGCTGCGAGAAGATGCAAAGGACAGGGGGCAGCTTATCGATGCGACTCAGGGCCGCAAGACCCGTTCGATAATAATAACCGACAGCTCTCATGTTATTCTTAGTGCAATCCAGTCCGAGACCATAGCGAACAGGCTCAATGAAGGAGCCCTCAGGGAAGAGGACAGGATGGCGGTGAAGGAGCAGGATTGAGGATATTCATCTCAGGACCTTCAGGGGTCGGCAAATCCACAATCATCGGGGAACTGCTTAGGCGGCATCCCGAAATACAGCTTTCGATCTCCTACACAACCCGCAGTCCCAGGCCCTCTGAAGTTAACGGCAGGGAATACTTCTTTGTTCAGACACCTGAGTTTGAAAAAATGATTTCCGAATCAGATTTTCTGGAATGGGCGCATGTACATAAAGACTATTACGGGACATCTTTGAAATGGGTCGATGAAATGGAAAAAACAGGCAGGAGCATACTCTTCGACATCGATGTGCAGGGTGTGAGACAGGCTAAAGCGGCAGGCTCCGAAGGCATATATATAATGATTATCCCGCCTGATATGGCCGAGCTTGAAAAGCGTCTGGCCGGAAGGGGTACCGAGGACAGCGAAACGCTTGCAATAAGGCTTGATAATGCAAAAAAGGAACTCTCCTGCCGGGAGATGTATGACTACATGATTGTCAATGATTCCGTTCATAAAGCGGTAGATGATATTGAAACGATAATCAGGGCCTATTCAATGACGGTAAAACAGGCCGCCGGGAGGATGTCATGGCTGCAAAAGATAAAATAATATTTGCTCTGGATGTTGCGAATACGGATGAGGCAGCTAAATGGGTATCGGTGCTCAAAGGACGTGTCGGTTTCTTTAAAATCGGACTCGAGCTGTTCACAGCGGCGGGCCCGGATATCGTCGGTATGGTCAAAGAGGCTGGGATAAAGGTTTTTCTCGATCTGAAATTCCATGACATACCGAATACGGTTGCCGGTGCAGTGAGGTCTGCGGTAAGGCTCGGCGTTGACATGATGACCCTTCACCTTTCAGGCGGCAGAGCCATGATTGCAGCCGGCGTCGAAGCGGCCCGTGAAGAATCGGGCAATCTCGGCATAAAGAGGCCGAAGATAATCGGCGTCAGCGTGCTCACTTCGCTTGGTGATAATGATATGAAAGAGCTCGGGTTCAGGGCGAATGCGGTGGAGCAGGTCATGACCCTTCTCGAAGTCGCGCTGAAATCGGGCGCCGACGGCATGGTATGTTCGGCCGCCGATCTTGACCGCATAAAACCCTTTACGCCGAAAGGGTTTACAATTATAACCCCTGGCATAAGGCCGGCCGGAGCTGACAAAGATGACCAGTCAAGGATTGCAACACCGGCATCAGCAATAAAGGCCGGTTCGAGCCTGCTGGTAATAGGCAGGCCTATAAGCGCTGCGGCTGATCCGGTGAAGGCCGTTGAACTGATTACATCTGAAATTGAGACTGCCGCCTGAAAAAACTGCACCTGAATCATGGTGAGAGATGTAAAAAAAATATTTGCCGTCTGTCTGGTGTTATCAATTGGATTTCATCTTATAATTGCAGCCTTTGTAATCGCATATAAACCCTCAGACAAACACACATCTCCAGCTTTTGTGCAGCAGGTCAGCCTTGTGGAAAGGCTGAAGTTCGGGACCGATGCCCTGAAAACAAAAGCATATAAAGATGTCCGGAAATTTCCGGGGCCTGAACAAAGTAAAACATCAGGGCCGGATAATATTAAGTCCAGTATAAATTCTTATGACAAAGAACATCTTTCTGAATCAAAAACAGACAGTCCTGCCGGTATATCCAATTCAGGAGATGACAAGGGAGGAGCGGCACTGTCTGTAGGTGCTGCCGGAACCGGTGTGGAAGGTGGCGCTGGAAATGAAAAGTATGCACACAGTGGTGATGCCGGGAGCGGCACCGGTTACGGCATCACAAAGGCGCGTTTGCTTAAGGCTCCTGATATCATGTACGACGAGATATCAAGGAGACGCGGCGAAGAAGGCAGCGTAAGCATAGACCTGGTAATTGACAAATCGGGCAATCCCCGGAACGTTAGAATCAAACAGTCTTCCGGCTATCCGCGGCTGGACAGGGTCGCCATGAACGGCATACGCTCCATGCGGTTTTCACCGACAAAGAAAAGCGGAAGGCCGGTTGATTCACAGGTAGAATATACGATAATATTCAGGCTTGATGATACGAGCAGCGGCTTGAAGGTAGTCGAAGACGACAAGGTGAATGTCCTAGAGTAATTTGCAGTAGCTCCGATCCGGTCTGATTTTTCTTCGAGTGAGATTATGACCTTCTCATGCTGTATCGGGAACTAAGAATTTCTCGTGATATGTTTACTGAAGTCAGGCTTCCGATTTCCTCAAGATATCTGCCATATTCCAGATCGGTTTAAATTTCAAATGACGTGATATATGTTATAGTTCTTATCTTTTAACTATGTTCTGTAGATCATAAGTTCTAACTCTATAAGTTATGGTGTTACTAAACCTTTAAAGTCTGGTGATTTAATTAATTTTCCAATCAGATTTTGGACAGCAAAACAATAAGCTTCAGCCGTTTGTTTGCATGCTGTAAGAGCATCAAATCCACTATTGAATTCATAGCGTTCGGTTACATAGACAGATTTTCCGTTAGATGAAGTTACTCTCAAGCCAATATTCCAATAGCCACCAGTTAAACCTCTTGATGATGAGAATGATAGTTTCTCAATAGCACCTGTTAGAGTTACTGTCGGTGATATATCGTTAAACATTCCTGCAATTTTCAATTCATCCTCAAGGGCATTTTTTATATATTCTTCAAAAGACAGACCATCCGGAGGTAATATTGGTCCTGCAGCACGACAATTATTATCAAATTCTGTCTCTAAGTTTTTAAAGACGCCTACATTAATATTTGAAGCGCCAATGGATTTTAATGCGATATTGTTATCAGCTGAAATATTATAACGATGTGGAGTAAAAGTTGAACATGCTGTTAATGAAGTAATGAATATTATTGATATAAAAAAAAGGGCTTTGTTCATTTTGTTTCTCCTCTTAAAATATTTTTCTCATGAGTTGACAGTTTGAACAAGCAAACAAAATAATTACAAAAATCAAATACCTAAAACCTACCAAAACCAACCTTCTGATATGATACATTTTGTATCTATAGCAAAAAGAATGTAACACAAAATAAATATTTATCTACCTGATAATAGTAAAGAGTTCTTCTAAGAGCTAATTATCCATCAATGTAAATCAAGATATTAAGTAATTTATGCGCCTGACATACTGGATATAACTGCGATATACCTTCATTTTTTATTAAATCTCAGAACTTGAAATCTGCTGGAAGATATCTTTTCTCTTATCCAGGGCAACGATGAATTCATGCCTGAACCAGTCGCGGTCAATATTCTTTATTTATCGGATACGATTGCAACAAATGTATCATGTGCCGTCTTTTTCATTGAAAGTTTCTTCATAAATATTCCATACGGTAATAAAGAGCGAAGCAACTATCGGGCCGATTATGAAGCCGATGATACCGAAAAGGCTCAGGCCTCCGAGCGTGCTGAAGAGTATCATCAGTTCGTGCATTTGTGTGTCCCTTCCTACAAGCCACGGTCTCATCAGGTTATCTATACTTCCGACTACAAGGCTGCAGAAGAGCAGAAGAATTACTGCTTTTATCATGTGACCTGTGAGCGCCAGGATTATTACTGCGGGAAACCATACGATGGCTGTTCCCACAACCGGAATAATCGAGGCGAAGGCCATCACGGTTCCCCAGAATAGTGCGCTGTCTATGCCCATGACAGCGAATGCTATGCCCTGGAGTCCTCCCTGAACTATGCCGATGACAAGCGTTCCTTTTATTGCGGCGCGGGAAACCGAGGTGAACCTGTCAAGGATTCTGTCCATTGAGCTTTCAGGCAGCGGTATATAGGAGACTATTTTTTTTAGCATGGTGGAACCTTCACTTAAGAAGAAGAACATTGCATAAAGGAATAAAAAAAATTGGAAAACAAAATTGATTGTCTTGAGCGTGAATGTTGATGCGCCTGCAACCAGTATATTACTTATTTTCCCGACAAATTCGCCTGCTTTTTCAAGAATGATGGTGTGATAGTTTTCAAGGAAATTCAGTTGTGGATAGTATTGAGTGATTCTTTCAAAGGCATTCGGCTGGTTTATCCACTGATCTATCCAGGGTTTTACATTGGTGCTTATTTTTACGGCCTCGTTTGCGACTAGCCCCAGCAGCACGCCGACAGGAATGAAGAAGATCAGGAATATGATTGCTATTGTTATAAATGATGCAAGATTCTTTCTACCTTTAACCCATCGGCAGATGAGGCCGTATAAAGGCTGCGAAAGGGACGAAAATATGGCGGCAAGAAAGATCGCCATTAGAAAATCCCGTATCATATAAAAAAAGAGGGCTGTTACGGCTATTATGAAGAAAAGCACCAGGACTTTATTTAGAGTGAAACGTTCCATGAATCGTATCATCGGAATACCAGGAGGCAGACTTGAATCCGCCTCCTGGTAAATTATTGTGCTACCAGGCAATGTTGAGGTTTAATCCGCCTGCGATTGCGCTGCCATTGACTTCGTAACTGACCTGATTTGTCCAGCTCTGGCCTGATATGCCGTCTTTGTATACCGTTATCTCCTTCAGCTTCTGATACTGCAACACCCCTTCAACCTTTAGGGGCTGTTTGAACAGGTTCCACCAGGGGAATATGAACTGATAACCCGCGCCGAGGGAGAAGATATTTTTATCAAGGTCTATGTAATTTGAAACCTTTCCTGACTGATCCGGTATTGGAGATGGCTGATAGGCATAGCCCGCATTGATGCTCAAATTTTTTATTCCCTTGAATGATGCTCCGATGCGGTAGTTTGTCGTATCGTTGAAGTTGGGGTCGGGATATCCGTTGACGCTGTCGGTGGTTGACAGTCCGTATTTGCTCCACATCTGGCGATTTGCCTCAATTGAAACAAGGATCAGATCGGTGTCAACAGCCAGACCCAGTGAATATTCTTCGGGCGTGAAATATGCATTCATGTCCAGTGTCATAGGCATGGTATATGTGAGTCCGCCTATATCGAGAACCGTTGTAACCGGAATGGGGCCCAGTTTGAGTTCCTGCTCATCGCGCCAGGAAAACCCGAGTTTGACCTTTGTCTTGAGCGTATCTTCGATCACAGGCGTGCACAGCAGTAAGCCGGCGGTAGGTACATAATCGAAGACCGCGCCGAATTCGGACTGAGCTTCGACGTCCTGATAGCTGTTATAAGGGCTGTCGCCTGAACCGCCGCTGAAGAGGCCATCTACATAAAATGTTCCAGGTCCGTGGAGCATTGCCTGCATTCCTACGCCTAAATAAGCGATATCTTTTACTGCTTCGACCCCGAGCCCGGCTGCAAGTGTGATACGGTTGATGTCGTCCCCATACCGGATGAAATGAGGCTGGTCAGGCGGCCAGTCATGAATCCTGTACGAGACGTCGCCCATTTCAGGAATGGCTGCGGTAATGCCAAGCTGTACATGGAACGGGAGTTTGACTATCCTGTTGATATCCATCATCAGGCCGATGACCGGTATGCCTAGATTGAGTCCGTTTGCTGCCGTCGCCTGAGTCGGGTCATTCCTGATGCCTGAGTCGATGTTGTTAGGATTGTTGTATATTAAAAGCGAACCGCCGCTCAATTTATCAACTTTTATACTAGGTGATGTGTACAGATATTGGATTGACAGCCCGAAATCCTTGCTCTGTGCAAGGCCTGCGGGGTTGTAATATGAGGCGGAGAAATCGTCTGCAACGGCAGTGAAAGCACCACCCAGTGAGATTGCCCTGTTGCCCAGACCGTATGTGTCTGCATAGCTGGAAGCAAATGCCGAGGTGCTGCTCACAACGACTGCCAACATTACCGATATATAAAGGATTGTCTTGTTTTTCATGGTCTTATCCTTTTTCATTGTATTACCAGCTAAAGCTGAGATTGATTCCGCCGGCATATGCATCACCCTTGACCGTGTAGCTCGTCTGTTCTACCCAGGTCGGTCCTTCAATTCCATCCTTGTTGACATGAAGAGTGTCAAGAAACTGGTATGAAAGCATCGCCCCAACAGACATCGGCTTGTTCAGGGCAAAGGGGACATTGAATGTATATCTTCCGCCCAGAGAAAATATGTCTTTATCCATATCGATATAATTGGATACCACACCTGACTGATCAGGTACGGGTGTGGGCTGGTGGCAATAGCCGAAAGAGACATTGGCGTTTTTGTTTATCCTCCATTCGACTCCCAGTCTGTAATTGATGGTGTCCTTGAAGTTGGGCATGTTAGCAAAAGCAGTTCTCGTGAGTTCATTCACTGTTTCTTCCGGCATTACTTTATAATCGCTCCATTCCTGGTAGTTGGCTTCGGCCGACACCATCAGGAAATCAAAATCGTAAGAGGCCCCAAGGGAATATTCTCTTGGTGTATAGAATGCATATAGCCCCATCACGATCCCGATATTTCCCTGAAACGGTGCACCTATTGCTGTAATGAGCGTAGGAAGAGGATCGATTTCAACCTGTTCCTTGTCCCTGAAAGAGAAACCTATCTTTAATTTCTTGTTAAGAGGCGTAACCATTATGCCTGCGACAGGGTCCATCTTCAACAGATTCGACTGCTTCACCTCGGCGACTGCTTCGCCATTTGCTTCGGTTGTGTTAAGTCCGTCGACGTATATCATGCCGTCGCCGTAAAGCATTGTCTGTGCTCCGATGCCTATATAAACAAGGTCTTTCCAGCACTCAACGCCCAGGCTCATTGCGGCGTGGATACGGTCGATATTATCGCCGTATCTTATGAAATGCGGCTGATCGACAGGGTAGGAATATATCCTGTACATGGTGTCGCTTCGTTCAGGCATGGACATTGCCATACCGAACTGGACTTTTATGGGTATGTTAATGATGTCATTTACGCTTATGCCCAGCCCGATCAGAGGAATCGAAAGGTCAAGGCCCCGGGAGCTTCCCCTGTATTGGGAAGGGTCGGTCCTGACGCTCCCGTCAGGGTTTGTAACGACAAGGTCGTTTCCGCTGGAGTCTTCGACCTTTATCTTGGGTGAAGTGTACATGTAATCCAGGGTGAAGTAATTTTTGCTGGTCATGGCAAGGCCGGCCGGATTGTAGTAGGCGGCTGAATAGTCATCTGCGACAGCGGTGAAGGCGCCTCCCAGTGAAACGGCCCTTGATCCGAAACCCCAGGTGTCGGCAAAACCGGCTGCATGGGCGCTTAGACCTGAACAAAGAAATACCGATAAGAAAAGAAGCAGTTTCTTGCCCATTTTGTAACCCCTTTCAATAAAATAGTTTAAAAGGGGATGAATATTTCATCATCCCCCGGGAAATCATAGCAGTGGAATTCGTGTTGAGTTAATCTCTTTTGTTCACTTAACCGTTATATTATCAAGCAGATTCTTGAGCGTCAGAACCAGGTTGTTATACCCTTCCGACTTCGGGCTGAGAAGGGATTCCCCCTCACCCTGAGTCAGCTCATAGAGTTCTTCGAGAATTCTCTGCATGAACTCCTTGTCATTATCGACATGACCCAGATTGACCTGCTTGAAGATATTGTATGCAACTGCGTCTTCCTCTATGCCGTCGCCGTTGTTGTCAATCGGCGTGAATAGCGCCCTTATGAACTTGGGCTCAATGCTTATCTTGATGTAGTTTTCACCGGCACCTTCGCCGCCCATGATCTTTGTCAGCATGCCGATTTCCTGGCTGTCGCTGTTGTTGTAAAACTCATCAAGTACCGACCAGAGGGCTTCCTGACCTTCCTCGGTGCCGGTTGCCTCGGTAAGGAAAGTGCTCAACGGTTCGGCATCGCCTCCATACCATTCTTTCACCAGATAGAGTCCCGAGATGTGCTCAAGAAGGCTGCCTTCCCCTGTTATAGGGGTATACCCATTGATGAAACCGGCCGGGTTATAGATATTGTCCTGGACATCCAGCACTCTGTAAAGGAGCGACTTTGCATTGACAATAAACGGATTATCATCCTTTCCTTCGTTTATTTTAGCGGTCAGATAATCCATAAGCTCGCTTGATGTAGAGTCATCTTCGGTATCGGTCGATTCGGGTATGAACTTTGAAATGATCGGATATATATCATCATAATTCGCAATTAGATCAGGCACTATGTCCACAAGGCTGCCTGCTATATTGCTCGTATTCATGGCTGTGCCCATGACCCTGGCGAATTCAACAATATTATCGGTGTTTGTTTTTCCTGTCGTAGTGTTGATATTCGTAAGGAACAGGTTGACGTTTTCAATTAGTGATTTCTGGTTCTGCTCATTTTTGTCGGTGAACAGTTTGGCAACCAGTTCGCTCTGGTCGGCCACTGTCATCGGCTGCATGTTGAGGTCTTTGATGATAGAGACAAGGAGCTTCTGATTGCTGACAACAGGGCAATCGGTTTCATTCAGTTTTTTTGCAATAGTGATTGCGACCTTCAGAATGGGTGCAACAAGCCCCGGGTCAGGCTGACCGGATGCGCTTCTGTCCATGAGTGCCATCAATAGAGCGGGTTCTGCCCTTTTGATTACAACGCCCTGATCGTCAGTTACGAATGTTGGAGATGAGCTTTTAAGAGAACGGTATGTATCGTGGTTTATTTCATTAAGCTGCGCCAGCATATCGACTGTTGCAAATGTCTTCGGCATGTTGTTTTTGCCGAGGAAGTCGTCGACATCTGCCTGCCATGCGGATGTCATCAGAGGGGCAAACAGTGACATTAGCTTATGACGGCGGTCTTTTTCTACGCAGACGGTTTTCCCATTGCCTCCTGCAAGCTCTTTGAATGCAGGGAACGGGTCAAGAATTCCGTCTACCCCTTCGATGCTGTCATCAAAGAGCTGTACTAACTTCATCAATGTGCTGCCTTCCCTGAACATATCCATCATGGAATCAGACATCATTGCGTTCATTCCTGTATATTCTTTCATGCTGAAAGGAATTTTAAAGAGGCTGAACGCAGCAAGTTTATATGGCTTTTCATATAAGACATAATCCAATGCTCTGGGGGCATTATTTTCGAACTCTTTAAGTTGAAGGGCATGTACAACTTCACCTATAGTCCACTCAGCTACGTTATTCGTGTACCAGTTTGATGGTATCCAGCCATACTTGCTGTCATGCGGAGAGGACATGAGGTTTATTATCTGGAATCTGTTTAAAACATTATTTTTATTTCCTGATTCCTTCATCATGAACATAAGGGCCCTGAGTCCGCTTGTTTTGACATCCGTGCGCGTATTGGGGCCGCTTTTATAGTACCAGTCCGTCCAGAGTATGCTGGTAAGGCCTTTTGCTATACCGTCAATGTCATTAATATTGATGCCCGCTAGATAGGGGGCCATGTTGCTCATGGAATCGGAACCCGATGATGAGGCGAGTCCCACCAAGGCCTTGGTAACAAAACTCTCCAATACTGCAGGGTCGGTGGCAAGGGTCGACGTTAATCCATCCATAGTGGATTTGAAATCATCGGAGGCCATATATATGCCGAGAGCCCTGGAAAAATCTTTTAAATCTTCCTGCACTGCTGTGTCGTTCCTGAAGGTGTTTTTTATTACCTGTCCTGCGCTGTCCCATATCTGATCGCTCTGCTCATCAGTATATGGACCGGGTACGGTTTCTTCCGGCTCAGATGTGCCGTATGGACCTGAAAGGGTATCCAGATCTTTCATTAAAGTTTTGATGTCATCAACTGTTACTGAATTGGGTTCTTTATCCAAAGTGTTACGGAATGTTGAAAGGCTGTTGTGCAGCGCCTTGTATTCACCGTCTTTATCAACAAGTTTGTTGACAAGTGTTATGAGCTTATCAAACTCTTCGCGGTTTATTTTTTCTACTTCGGCGTTATTTGATCCGCCGCTTATTGCGTTCTTCAATATTTCTTCATCAGCATCAAGTGCGTAGGCTATCATGGGATAAATGTTCTGTGTAATGCACTGTGAACCTGCCTGTTTGATGACCTGGTTGAGAAGCATGCCAACTTTTGCATCCACGGCCATTTTAAAGAGCGGGGATATAGGGCTTGCAGTTTCCGGATGCGCTTCTTCATATGCTTTTGGGTTTGCTTCATATGCGGCTTTTTCTTCCAGCATATATGTATATGTATTCTTTATAATATTAAGGAGCGTCTGATAATCTTCCCGAGTTGTATATCCCTGTTCGCCCAGGGCATCGAGAGTCTTCAGGCTGTTGCCGAGAAGGTCCAGGACCTGTCCGAATGTCAGGTTGCCGAGAAGCTTGCTCAGTTCCTGAGTATCTTCGCCACTGAGGACTTCTTCGGTATTGATGCCTTCGAAAGAAAGGCTGTCTCTGGTTACATCCGAACGTTTATCGCATGCTGAGATTGTTAGACCTAACAGTATCAAGGCCGCTACGACAAGTTTACTGATCTTCTTCATATGCTTAGACCCTCCTGGATTTGAATAATGCAAAGGGTATGCCCGATTATTGTGAACATTGAATTCTCTTCCCCCTGCATAGTTTAAACCGCATAAAATCTTTAAATTTCCAGTTATTATGAATAACGCGGTTCCCGTTGTCAACATGTAATGATTATAACCTGTTTGGGGGCATAATGGTAAGCGGAAATTTAAAAGATATGTGGGAAATATATTACACAATGCCGAAGAGTTTTACCTTCCATGATTGGGAAATATATTACACACAGGAGATTATGTTAATTACTTGACCATTTATAATCTAATGTCATAACTCAAAAATATCATGTCAGTAAGAATTTGTTCAGGATTGTACAAATCAAGAAGGATAGCCTGTCCTGATGATATCAGGCCGACTTCCGACAGGGTTAAGGAAGCCTTGTTTTCGGCTTTGCTTGTTGATTTCAAAGGTCTTGATGTCCTTGACGCTTTTGCAGGCAGCGGTTCGCTTGGTATTGAAGCCCTCAGCAGGGGTGCGATATCTGCAACATTTGTCGACAGTTCTGCCTCAAGCATCGTTAATATAAAAAAGAATGCTTCACTGCTCGGTATTGAAGATAAGTGTGTAATTATTAAATCTGATGTTATGGTTTATATAAGGAAATGCAAGCATTTATTCGATCTTATTTTCATGGACCCGCCCTACAATAAAGGTCTTGCTTCACAGCTTGCACCTGAGCTATATTTTCTGATTAAGCCGGGCGGGGTAATGGTGGTGGAGCATTCGCACAGAGAACCGCTTAATATGGATGCGTACAAACAAAAGCAGTATGGAGATACGATGCTGACGTTTATAAGAAGGGAGCCTTAAATGAGTGAGAGAATAGCTGTCTGTCCGGGTTCATTTGACCCTATAACAAACGGGCACATTGATATCATCAGAAGAGGTCTTGGAGTTTTTGACAAGGTAGTTGTCGCTGTAGGTCATAACGCCCTGAAAAAGGACCTGTTCACCACCGAAGAAAAGGTAGAGATGATAAAAGAGTGTACCGCCTCAATTGATCGAATCAGTGTTGATATCTTCGAGGGTCTGCTTGTCGATTATGTAAAAAGAATCGGAGCGTGCGCTATATTGAGAGGCTTAAGGGTCGTATCGGATTTTGAATGGGAAATGCAGCTGTCCCTTATGAACAGAAAGCTTTACGGGGAAGTCGACACTTATTTTTTAATGACCGATTTCAGAAACCTGTTTGTAAGCTCGACCATAATAAAGGCAACAGTCTCTGCAGGGGGTTCTGTCAGGGGATTGGTGCCGGATCCTGTATTATATAAGCTCAAAGAAAAATTCCCGTATATGAGCACTGATTGACATTAAATAAAACCTGTCAGACTTGGAGGAAAAAATATGAAAATTTCTAAACTTGTATCCGGCATTGAGGAATCGGCGACCCTGGCTATCACGGCCAAGGTAAATGCGTTGAAGGCAGAGGGAAAGGATATAATAGGCTTCGGTGCAGGCGAGCCCGATTTCGATACACCGGATGATATCAAGGAGGCTGCAATCAAGGCGATAAAAGACGGCAAGACAAAATATACACCTGTTGCAGGCATTCCTGAACTTCGAAAAGCGGTATCCGACGTTGTAAACAAGGAATACGAAACAAAAACTACACCCGCAAATGTGCTTGTTTCATGCGGCGCAAAACACAGCCTTTATAATCTGTTTGTAACTATATTCGATGCCGGTGATGAGGTTATATGCCCATCGCCCTACTGGGTTTCCTATTCGGCCATGATCGAAATTGCAGGAGCCAAACCCGTCTTTGTCGATACAAAAGACACGGGCCTTAAACTTCAGGCCGAGCAGGTCAAGCAGGCGATTACTCCGAAAACACGAGGTATAATAATCAACTCTCCATCAAACCCGACCGGCATGATAATCGAAAAGAAAGAGCTTGAGAAGATTGCCGAGCTTTGCATTAAACACGACATAGCAATAGTGGCTGATGACATTTATCAGAAGCTCGTGTTTTCAGGGAACACATTCACAAGCATTGCCTCGCTCGGGCCTGAAGTCGCGGCCAGATCATTCATAGTAATAGGCGCATCTAAGACATTTTCCATGACCGGATGGAGAATCGGATACTGCGTAGGCGACAAGGATGTAATAGCGGCAATGGGAAGGCTTCAGAGTCAGAGCACATCAAACGCGACATCATTTGCCCAGTACGGGGCTTACCAGTCACTGACAGGCGATCAGAGCATAGTGGCTGAACGTACGAAGATATTCGAGAAGCGCCGCGACCTCATGGTTTCCAAAATAAGGGAAATACCCGGTCTCGAGATAATTCCGCCAGAAGGCGCATTTTACTGCTTCCCTTCAATGAAGGGGCTCATAGGAAGGTTTTCGGGTTCAACCGATTTTGCGAACTTCCTTCTCGACAAGGCGCTTGTTGCAATAGTTCCGGGGATCGAATTCGGAAGCGACGAGCATTTCAGGCTTTCTTTCGCCACCTCTGACAAAAACATTATCGAAGGGCTTGAAAGAATTAAAAAAGCGCTTGCCTGATAGACTTAAATAGAAAAACATGGTGCAGAGAACTCTGCACCATGCCATGATTTCATATTGGAATTGAGGAGTTGTTGTTTCTTAGAAACCAGCTTTCCCGTTTTTGTCGATTTTGAGAAGCCAACCTTCATTATTCGAAGTGTTCAAGGGGTTCACTACGCCGCCTATTATGTATCCCCCGTCACTTGTAGCATGAACCGAATAGGCCCCATCGGTGTAGGCTCCACCATATGTCTTATCCCACACCACGATGCCATCGGCATTTGTCTTGATAACCCAGGCGTC
>CAYNVT010000056.1:13469-23166 GCA_964400685.1 uncultured Bacteriovoracaceae bacterium
AACTAAATAGCCCCCGTCTCCTGTAAGGCATACGGATGTAAATGTAGAGAAATCCATATCATTGCCGCCGAAAGTCTTCTGCCATTTGAATGTACCATCGGAACCGATTTTGATCATCAGGACATCATTCAATCCGGAAGCGGCATCTGCCGATCCGGCCATAATGAAGCCATCGCCGGTCTCCTGACACTTTTTTAGAGTTAAGGAATAATCCGTATCGTATTTCCAGATTTCATTACCGTTCCCATCGGTTTTTAAAAGCCAGCCTTGTTGTTCATAACTTAAGGTATTCCCGGCGATTACGTATCCGCCATCGCTTGTCATAAGCAGGTCACAAGCGTATGTCAGTGATTCGGAAAAGGAATAGGTTTTTTCCCAGATCTGGTTTCCAGAGTCGTTAATTTTAATCAAATAAATCTTTTCACCAAGATCACTTAACAGAACAAAGCCGCCATCATCAGTCTCAAGGACTTTTTTAACCCCTGATCCTATATATTTTTTCTCCCAAACGATATTGCCCCGTCCATCTGTTTTCAACAGCCAGGAATAGGTATTCGCATAACTGTCATTGGTATATCCGCCCAAGATATATCCGCCATAGGTCAACTGAATGACTGTCCTGGCGTTAGTGTATCCTCCGGCCCTTCCATAGGTCTTTTCCCAGATTTTTTTCCTTTTGAGTCGGCTTTGATCAGCCAGGCTTTAGATAGATACTCCCCTGTTTGAGTGCTTCCAGCTGAGATATAGCCACCGTCATCTGTCTGTAGAGATTCTTGAATTTTGTCGTTCCCCTGCCCTACAAACACCTTGCCCTCCACGCAACCTGAAACCAGAAAAGCAAAAAGAATCAAAAAATAAACTAAATACCTCATATCTATTCTCCTTTAATTAAAATTTTTATATTCCAACTTTTCGTGCCTGAACAAATCAATCAGCAAACTGAAATTCAATTTTTAAATGCTGATGGAAGTATAAACATAATCTCTTTTCCTTGCATATAGCCAGTATTGCGAACTATGGACAAAATAGTGATGTATTTTCAATTGGATGCAATGATTGGATTGAGTTAAAAAAGAAATTCCAGCTCAGTCCTGAACCTTCTTATATTTTGCAGGGATTTCAAAAGTACTCGCCTTGATGGGATCAAGGCTTATCTTTCTGACTTCGCTTGTGAACCATACCACTGGTTTGTCCCTGTCGGCCTCTTTTTGCTTGCTGTCTTCTTTCTGCTTATCAGCTACTGATTTCGCGGCCTTTTTTGATGCCGCGTCAGTCAGTTTGCTGAAAAGGCCGCCTACGCTTGTGACCGAACTGACGCTTCTTTCTTCGGCCTGGTCATCTTCGTTTGCCTGGTTCTGGTTTTCCTGCTGCTCTCTTTTAAGACGGGCAGCCTTTTCCTTTTCATCCTCTATTGTTTGAGATTTGACTATTGTCCTGATCGGATACCCTTTGACCCTGGAGAATTCAGAGGCGTATTTTTTCATGTCGCTCTCTGTCAGTCTTACCGGGGAATTCACCTTGTCCATGTTCAGCATTCTGGAAAATGTTTTTAATTTTCCGTCCATACCCAGTTTTTTAAAGAGGGCGTCATAATAGGCGGATTCTTCCTTTTGAACCTGAATTATTGTTCCGGTTTCAGGCGTTGTCCAGAGAATGGTTTCAAGTGTTTCGGTAAGCCTTCCCTTTGTTTCCGTATTTTCAATAACTGCCGTCCACACGGCGTCATATTCTTCGCAGGAAAAACCGTTTATGGTCTCCTTTGCTCCGGTCTTCCTTACCTTGAAATCGCTTTTTATAAGCTTGTATTTTGATTTTTCCGGATTTTCATTCCGGACCTTTTCGTCCTTGTTATTTCCCTGTTCTTTTTTCATCATACTGTCGAGGTCAAAAACGGACAAAGGGGTCTCGGTGTATGTCTTTTTTTTCTCGTTAAGCGTCCATGTCACACCTTTGTCGACCCGCGTGACATGGACTATCGGGGCATCATTTCCAAAAAAACCGATTAATTTGTTGTCAAATTTGACATTGCTGCTGTCATAATTTTTGAAGCCCTGTATCTTTGTGATTGAATCCGATTCAAAACCGATTACGAAATTTGACTTTGTCCATCTTTCTATTGTGACATCCGCCCATACCGTTGAAGCTGTCAAAAGGATTGACATCATATATAATATTACCGCTGTTTTTTTCAAGACTGTCCTCCTCAAAGCCTTTTTTTTCATTTATAATCACGCATCATTTAGCATATTTTGCTGATAAGATGAATGCGATGATGCGCAGAAGACTATGTATACAATATTATTCAAGGCTGGAACTAATTGAAAAGAAAGTTTGAAATTCTAAATAACCAAAGCCGGCAACCATATGCTTCAATACGGCTGATGGCATTGCTTCTTCTGTCTGTTCTATCTTGCCATGATGCATTTGCAGCGGAACAGTCCTTCAAACCGCCGATAACACAGATTTTACCCGACACAAGAAGAGATAATCAAAACTTCAAATATCTGATAGAGCTTGCACCCTACGTGGAGATAGAGAGGGATGGAGCGGATTATTATGCCCTGGGCGTTTTTGTCAGTGCGGATATAACAGATAAAATTGAAATCCAGTTCGCAAGCGATACCGTCACTTATCAGGATCCCGACCTGGGGATCTCGGATATATCTTTTGGTCTAAGATGGGACTTTTTTGATAAATATGTGAATCTGGCGTTTATCGGCTATCTTGAGCTGCCTACAGGATCAGCCGCATTTGCCGAAGCGGTGGCCGAGCCGACCCTGTGGCTTGAGGCAAGCAGGGGATTCGGTAATTTCACGGCTTCGCTTACTCTGGGGTCGACATATCTTGCCGATTCAGAAGATGATGATTATTATTTCAACTATTCATTCCAGGCCGAACTCGATTACAGTCCCGATGAGTCAAACGAGATAAGCGCCCAGTTCTCTGGATATACGCCGGATCAGTTTGAAGACGGTACGGCAAGGGCTCTTGCGGGAGTGAGTTATACAAGAAACCTGAACCCGCAGAATTCAGTCGGAATTTCGGTCTTGAAAGGCCTTTCGAGCCGGAGCATGGACTGGACCCTTGCCCTCACTTACGACTATCAGTTTTAGTCTGCAGAGGGTGGGATATGTTGAGAAATCCCGGAACTCAGAGCAGTATAGCTTATGGCCTGAGGCATAAGGTCCCATAAGGTTAAAACCGCCGAAATCTTGTTAGAAACTACTCTACCGGCGGATATCCCGTGATCTCTGCAATTTTCTGATACAGAGGTTCGAGCCTTGAATATGTTTTCAAGTACACCTCCCGGTAGAGATCGTCGTAAATACGGTGGTTCGCGGCGACGGGCTCGAAGGTGCGTCCCTTCTTCACCATCGAGGCCACGGCATCCTCGAACGTCCTGAACATCCCGCATCCGACTGCCGCGTTGATGGCTGCGCCCAGAGTGCATATCTCCGAGGTGGCCAGACGCGAGACCGGCAGGTTGAAATTGTCGGCTGCGATCTGCACGGCTGTGTCGCTGCGGGACCCGCCGCCCCCTACACGTATTTCATTGAGCGTGATCCCGGTTTTCTTGTGGACTATCTCGTAAAGCCGTCTGAGTTCGTAGCCAATCCCCTCCAGTATGGCCCGGTAGATGTGGGCACGTGTGTGAACGTCGCCGAAGCCGATGATGGAGCCCTTGTTGTACTTGGAACTTGTCATGGGGGTCCAGTGCGGCTGGAGCATTAGCCCCATGGAACCTGCAGGAATGGTCCGAATCACTTCATCGAGCAGGACCTCAGGGGCGATGCCGCGTTTTTCCGCCTCCAGCGACTCGCGGTAGCCGAATTCCTGCTTGAACCAGGTGACCATCCAGAAGCCCCGGTATATGAACATCTCGATGTTCCACGTTCTGGGCACCGCACCTGGCCATGTAAAATATCTCAAGGCCTTGTCCGAGATGAATTTCCTTGTGATGACATCCATGCATGTAGCAGTCCCGAAGCTCATAACCCCCATGCCGGGGTCGATGCCGCCTGCGCCTAAGAGCTCGGACTGCTTGTCGCCGGCACCCACAACTACAGGCAGACCCTCAGGAAGGCCGGTCTCTGCCGAGGCCTTTCTGCTGACATGTCCCAGAATGGTATCCGGAGGGTATATGTCCACCATGTGCTCACGCTCAAGGCCGAATGCCTCATATACAACACCCATGGTGTGCCATGAGAGATTTTTGAAATCCAGCGGCCAGAGGCCGGTGACCATCCCCACAGAATCCTTGAATTCACCGGTAAGCCTTTTAACCAGCCAGCCTGATACCGGCATGAACTTGTATGTCTTTTTATAAATCTCCGGCTCGTTGTGCTTTATCCACAGGAACTTGGAATTTTTACGCACATATTTGATGGCCTCGTATAGCCCGGCTGCACCGAAGATTGCCTTCGCCCCAAATGAGAGGGGGGGCGGGTTCTCCATTTTTCGCTGATCGAGCCAGATTATTGCAGGGCGCAGGGCCTTGCCGTCACGGTCCACTGGTATGCAGGTTGTCCTCTGGGTGGTTATGCCCAGGCCTGCGATAAGAATCGGGTCCACCCCGGATTTTTCCATGGCAGCCTTTGTGACCCTGCAGAAGCATGACCAGTAATCATCGGTGTTCTGTTCCGCCCAGCCCGGATTCAGCGAGAAATACGGATTGTGCTGCACCTGAGAGACAGCGACCTCTTTTCCTTCGTAATCGAAAATGATGGCGCGAACGCTCTGAGTTCCTGAATCGATTGCGATTACGTATTTCTTTTCAGCCATCTAATCCTCCTTCCTTTCCCCATTCGGGGCTGGCGTTCTTAAATCTCAGGCTTCCAAGATGAGTCGCGGGCCATATAATAGTCAAAGAAATGCTTCCGGTGTTCATGCGCCTTGGCAATCATATCCTTTTCGCTCAGGTGCCCCTGGCTTACCAGCATATCCTCAAGTTTTACAAGCGCCTGCTCATAGGGCGGGCAGCCGCCAAGGAACATGTCTAGGCCCTTGAGCTGCATTTCGTTCCGCATATCTCTGAGGTCTCCGGTGGTTGCAAGGGCGCATTCCCCGAGGAAAAAAGTGTGCTCGAGGTCAGTCGCAAGCTTCATTGGCACCTTGGGGTCTACGCCCACTATCAGGGAAAACTTTCCGGGCACCTTTGCAAGCAGGCTTTCCACCATCATGGTCATGAGCCAGCAGGAGGAACATGCGCCTCCAATATAAAGGTCTATGTTAGGGTAAAGCCCGTTTACAAGGCTTTCCAGCGGCTGTGTGAAATTAATGGGAAGGGTGAACTTTTTCTTTACGCTGGCAATGCTCTCGCCTGCAACTTCGATTAGGAACGGATTGGCGCATCCCAGACCGTCATGCTGGGCGATACGGGTGGTGCCGACGATAAACGGGTTCTCAATCCCCATGCACATGGAGGCGATTGAATCCACAGCAACCGGATCATGCCCGGCCATAATTATGCCCATGTCCACAGGGGTTCCGCCTTCACCAGCTCCCATCCCTTCCATACCGATAAGGCCGTCCAGTATAATCAGGTCCGGCAGGCGGATTTTATTGACATCGACCATGTGCTGGTCAAGATCGTCGCGGTGGGAGTAATAGCGGCTCTTTTCATCCAGCAGCCCCTGAAGGTTTTTTATCGAAAGCGTTACCATCGTCATGGTGTGCGTCTTTAAAGCCGGCATGTTAATGAAATAATCGGCCTCCATGATGACCTTCGGATACAGAACGTTGTGGAGCGCCATACCCCCTTTTATTTCAACTGCGATCTTCTCAGCATCTTCGACTCCAAGGACTTCGCCGCCCGCATCCTCTACAGCCTTCTTCACGCCCAGCATCTGCATTACCTCTATCGTGCTGTACCCGCGCCGCATGCATACGCCTGAAATCGCCGGATTGACGCGCTTCATCAGCGTCCCCATACTTACGCCCTCGATCACCGTTACCCTGCCGGCCCCGGCCTCGCGGGCCAGTTTAACAGCCGATGCTATGACCCGGCGGTCCACAGATATTGGGGGAGGATAGGGTGCGAAGAGGTTCGGCTTGATTACGACATGGCCGCCCTTTTTGAATTTCCCTGCAAGGCCACCGATCAGGTCAATGGCCTTGCACACCATTTCGTCTATGTCTGAGGTGCTTACAGGCATGTCCTTCTTCACTATGGATACCCTGGGTTTCTCGCTCATTGAATATCTCCTATTTTGTTATTTATATTATCAGTTAATATAAGGGGTTGCTTCCGAGAAGGATGTCCGCCATTTCCGAAAAGCCGAGGCCGCCCTCCCTTGATGTGATATACGCGGGAACGTGCAACATGTCCGGAAGAAACTTTCTGACATTGGCTACACCGACTGAGAGCGAAAATGCCTCGAACATGGGTTCATCGTTCGGGGAGTCGCCCACGAAAATGAAGGACTCGCGTGCATCCTCCCAGGGAATCGCCAGCCGCTCCTCTATGAACAGCTTTGCGGTTGTGAGCTTGTTGTACCCTCCGAACCAGCCGTTCACATGTATGGAGCTCACCTTGCAGACTGCTCCATGTTCGTGGAAAACCGCGCAGATTTCCCTGATCTCATCATCAGGGAGATGCGGGACGTCTTCGGCGAAATCGATGGCCAGATCGAAGAGCCTGAAGGGCTGGTCGGCTGCAATCGCAGCTCCCGGAACTTTCCTGAGCGCTTCACGGCTGATATTTTCCATGAGCAAACGTCTCTGCTGAACCTCTTCCGGTTCAATCACATACCGCCTGAAGAGTTTGTGCATCTGAGCAGAATAATAATAGTAGAAAGCGCCGTTCTCGCCGATAACGCCGTGAACGGGCCACATCCGTGCGATATGGTCGCACCATCCGGCAGGCCTCCCGGTTATGGGTACGAGTGTGAACCCGCGCTCGTAAAGCCGCCATAGGGCAGAAAAAGCCTCATCCCGGATGCGGCCGTGCAGTGTGAATGTGTCGTCTATGTCGAACATAACCCCGCGGATGTTGCCGTCATGATGGCTGAGGAGGTCATTTAGCGGCCTTATGTTTTTCAGCGTTCCCGTTGAATTAGGTTCTGCTTCCATAAGTTTCCCTTCATATTCTAATGCTTCTCTGCAAGATATTTTTTGAGTCTTTCTTCGGAGTGTATCATTGCCTCGCGCATTATACGGCGGGCTGCAGTGGCATTCCTGCGCCGTATGGCATTGAATAACCTGGTGTAGAACCTGTCTGCACGCTCTACTGCTTCTTCGTGGCTGAAATACAGACAGGAGTACTTGCTTGTGATCTGATAGAAAAAGTTCTGCATGATCGTGTAAACAGGGTTGCGGGTGGCACGAGCAATCCCCTGATGAACCCTGATCTCCTTTTTGGACATGTCCATGTCTTCATTGAAAATGATCTGTTCGAGTTCTTCAATATCTTCATCAGTGCATCTTTTAGCTGCAAGATATGCCATTTCGGGTACGACGATGCGCCGGACCTCCAGAACATTAAGGATTGAATCATTGCTCTCGTCCATGTCAAAGATGGCATTTATCAAATTGAAATTGGTGCTCTCAAGGTAGTTTTTTGCATAAACGCCGTCGCCATGGCGGATCTCGAGAAGTTCCATTCCCTCGAGTCTTCGCAGGGCCTCGCGCATGGTGGTTCGGTTTACCTTGAATGAGTCTGCAAGTTCGCGCTCGGTGGGCAGTCTGGCTCCAGGCGGGACTTCTCCTGACATGATCTGCTTCTGGAGTATCTTTGAGATTTCTTCACTCAATCGGGAACGTCTGAGTGCATATGCGGCTACTTCTGCGGATGACATTTCCAGTCTCCTTGGTAACTTGGTGATTATTGTTCCATTGATTCAATGGTCCAACCAATTATCATTTATTTCCAGTCAAGTCAATCGTCACTGCTGAATTCCTGAGCTTTAAAAAATGGCATTCAAATATTATGGATATCTGATTTTCGTATTACAGGAGGAGCTTATACCCGATCCCGTAGACCGAACAGATGATCTCTCTATCCGGTATGCACGCCTCAATCTTTTTCCTGAGATTCTTGATGTGGGAATCGATAGTCCTGTCATATCCTTCATAATCATATCCCTGAACCAGGCTTATGAGCTCATTGCGCGAAAAGGCCCGGCCCGGAGATTTGATAAAAATCCTTAGGAGGTTGAATTCGATAGGCGTAAGTTTCAGCATTTGTCCTGCGGCAAGTGCCTCATGCGCATCCTCTTTAAGGATTATATCGCCTTGTTTTTTCCCTGGAATTCCTTCCGCTTCAAACCTGGTTCTGCGAAATGCAGACTTTACGCGCGCCACCACTTCCCTTGGGCTGAAAGGTTTGCATATATAATCGTCCGCCCCGATTTCAAGTCCAAGAACGCGGTCGACTTCATCTACACGGGCCGTTATCATGAGAACCGGCACTTTGCTGAATGATCTGATCTCCCTCATGATATCCAGCCCGTCCTTCCCCGGCAGCATGATATCCAGCAGAACAAGGTCAGGTGTTGTTTGTTTGAAAAACTCGACAGCCTTTTCTCCGCTAGCAAGGCATGTTGCTTTGAACCCTGCCTTTTCAAGATAGTCTCTCAATATCTCCCTTATCTTGTCTTCGTCTTCAATGATCAGTACATGGTTCATAGTCTTTAAGCCTTCTTTTCATGAGTTTACTGATATCGGCAGTATGATGCTGATCTTCAATCCGCCGAGGTCGGAGGATTCTGCAATTATCCTGCCCTTTATGGCCTCGATAATACCCTTGCTGATGGATAAGCCAAGGCCGCTGCCTCCTTTTTGCCTTGAACGGGAAATGTCTGTTTTGTAAAGTCGTTCAAATAGATAGGGCATGGATATGGCAGGAACGCCAGGGGGCGAGTCTTCGAAGATTATATGCAGTTCATTGCCCTCGATTGAGAAGCTGGTCCTTAGTGTACCTGGGGAATCCGTATATTTAAGGGTGTTTTCAAGTATGTTTGAAAAGACCTGCGCGAGCCTTTCGGGATCTCCCATTACCCTGATTTTAGGGCTGCCATCCGGGATTTGCAAAACCTCGATCCCCGCTTGTGCAAACCGGGATTTGAAAGCGGTGATGACATTTACAGCAATCTCAACAGGATTGATATTTTGTATCCTCATGGAAAGCACATTGCTGTCTATTACAGAAAGAGAATGAAGGTCATCAACAATCCTGCTTAAGAGCATTACTTCCGAATGCAGTGATTTAAGCGTCTCGCCGCCCATTTCCCTTATGCCGTCTTGAACTGCTTCAATTTCGGCCCGCATTACGGCGAGAGGCGTGCGGAGTTCGTGTGAAATGTCCGTTATCCACTGCTTGCGCATAAATTCGTACCGTTCAAGCGTATCGGCCATGCGGTTAAAGTCCATTGATAGCTGGCCCAGTTCATCTGAAGAATGTATGTCGATACGGGTGTCGAATTTACGTGATGAAAGGGCATGGGCGCCTTCGGCAAGTTTTTTAACGGGCAGCAGTATTTGTCTGGAAAGAAACAGTGATACCAAAGTTGCGAGTATAAGGATTACGATCCCGATAATTATAAAGGCCCGCGACTGGCGATACAGGAATTTCATTTGAAGCGGGTCTGAAATACGTACAGGCCGGTGCAGGCCAATCCATCCTGCAGTTTTGCCGTCAACGGTTATTGCCTTAACAAAATAATTCCTGGCGGAATCCTTTTTGCCGAATACTGGATGC
>CAYNVT010000056.1:23177-24643 GCA_964400685.1 uncultured Bacteriovoracaceae bacterium
ACAGCATAAGCCTTGGAATCATATCCGGAGGCGGTGGCGGCATCTGTCCGAAGGGCGGCTGCCTGAATGATCTATTATCCGGAGTAGGCGGCGGTGGCATCTTGATTCTCTGGGATTGCGTAACTGTTCGAAGAATCTCGTTCCATGTTTCTGGATTTGTTCGAATGTGTTCCCAGCTTCGATATTCTTTATATTCAGCTTCGAGCCTTACAATTATATCACCAAGCTGTTTTAGTTCAACGTCATGGATATATGCCGAAAAATTATGAATTGCATAATAATGCATGATCCCGGACATCAGGACTACTATTGCGATGCAGCTCAAGAGAAAAGCAAAAAATAGTTTGGTGTTAAGCTTCATGTAAATAATACTGTCTTTAAACTCCCGGTTAATGTCCAGTTGTTTTTACTAAATTCACAGCAATCACATTTTTTCTCCACAATATCTCCACAGTATTATGGCAAAACCGGGTCAATACTAAAAAGGGAGAAAGACTCATGAAGAAACCTCTTATTGTACTCGCGATAGTTCTGGCTTGGAGCATTGTTTTTTCTATAGCGGCATTCGGTTTTGACCCGGCTGCAGGGCCGCCTCAGATGTCGACAGCTAGCATGACCACTCCGTCAAACAGAGGGAAAATGGCTCCGCCCGTTAATCCCGGGATAAAACTCATTTCTGATTATATGCAGATGGATGTTCTGGCCGATATAACAGGTTTATCGCAGGAAAACGTAAAACAGCTGCTCATAAGCAGTCCCCCCCAGGATATACTTGAGGCATACGGGGTTTCGCCCGAGGAATTCGGTTTGGCAATGGATAAGGAAACAGCCAAACTCGTAAACCAGGCCGCTGCTGCAGGATTGATTACCAGGAAGCAGGCCGATGAAATACAGAAGAAAATGAGCAGAAAACCGGCAGGGCCGTATCCTGCCAAATAAATATGCAGAGCAAGGATAACCCAACCCAAAATCCTCATTTTTAATTCCCGCTTTTGCCGGGCTGAACAGATAGCCCGGCAATTTTTAAGAATGGGATTTGACAAATTGTATGACAAGAAATAAATGTATGAGAAGAAATAATGGGGTGAGATATGAAAAATAATTGTTCAAAGGCAGATTGGAATATGAATATACTCAGGAATAAACTCATATTTGTGTTTGCTGCTGTCATTGTGATGTTTCTCTCAGGTTGCGGCGGAGACAGCTCTTCATCAAGCGATTATGATACCGCACTCTTTATGACATATGCCTGCACCAATCCTGATGAGCCCATGAACGATATTGTTTATGGCGACCTGATGGATGCACTGGATGCAATCATGTCAAACGAGAGTCTTCAATCCTATCTTTACAATTATTATATTGAATATGGTGAATTGCCCTCAAGTATGGATCTGATCGCCCTTAAAAACCAGGGTTTGATCGACCTTCCCGACGGGATCACATCGGGTGTCCTGGCATTTTCA
>CAYNVT010000057.1:0-24528 GCA_964400685.1 uncultured Bacteriovoracaceae bacterium
ATATATTCTACATACATTCAAGGCTGCTTGAAAGGTCGACACATCTTAGGAAAGAATATGGCGGTGGTTCGTTGACGGCGCTGCCGATAATCGAAACAGAGGCTGGAGATATTTCATCATATATCCCGACAAATCTTATTTCCATTACTGACGGCCAGCTGTACCTTTCCACCGGCCTTTACCAGAAGGGCGTGCTGCCGGCAATAGACGTCGGCAAGAGCGTATCAAGAGTCGGCGGCAAGGCCCAGCTTCCAGCTTACAGGGCTGTCGCCGGAGACCTTCGCATATCATATTCCCAGTTCGAAGAGCTTGAGAGTTTCTCGCGCTTCGGGACAAGACTCGATGAAGCGACGAAGAGAACGCTTGAACGGGGCTGGCGTGTGCGTGAAGTCCTGAAACAACCGCAATTCAAACCCATACCGGTTGCAGAACAGATTACTGCGATGCTTGCGGTTACAAACGGGGCATTTGACAATATTTCAACGGCAGATGTGTGTGAAGCCGAAAATGCTCTGAGAAAAAATGTGAAAGAGAATCAGGCCAGCATCTGTTCTCAAATTGAAAGCGGAAAAAAGCTTACCGATGAAAACAGGAAGGTGCTTCTTGATGAAGCTGTAAAAGCATCCGCTCAATACTTGGAAATGACTGAAGATGGAAACAGTTGAAACGCTTAAGAAAAAGATCAAGAGCACAAATGACCTTCTTGGCGTTGTGAAGACCATGAAGGCGTTGGCTGCTGTCAGTATAAGACAGTTCCAGCGCTCGGTCGAGTCCCTGTCGGATTATACCAATACTGTAGAGATGGGACTTGAGATTGTACTGAAAGGCCAGATTGAGCCTCCCGGGAAGGCAAAAAAGCCCAAAAGCATAGGCGCCGTAGTGTTCGGTTCTGACCAGGGGCTTTGCGGACAGCTTAATACACTGATTGCTTCTTACGCGGCGCTTGAACTCCAGATGACTCAGGTGGATTTTGACGAGGTGGTGTTGATAACGGTCGGGGAAAGGGCAAGGGATTACCTTGAGCTTGCCGACCTGGATGTCATCGACAGTGTTACGACTCCGAGCTCGATATCAGGAATAACTCCTGCAGTTCAGGAACTGGTGATGATATTGTACGACTGGCACTTCAACCAGAAAGTCGAACAGATTTATCTGTTTTTCAACAAGTACATATCAGGTTCAAATTACAAACAGGAAGGTATGAGAATCCTGCCGATTGACCGGGAATGGCTTAATACAATAAAACGCCGCAAGTGGGGTTCCAGGACGCTGCCATTTTTCTCAATGAGAAAAGAAACACTTTTTCATCATCTGATAAGGGAGTATCTTTTTGTTAGTCTATACAGGGCTTTTGCCGAGTCACTGGCAAGTGAAAACGCCTCCCGCCTCGCTGCAATGCAGAGCGCCGAAAAAAATATCGAAGAAAGGCTTAACGAACTTAATCTGAGTTATTTCAGGCAGCGCCAGTCGAAGATTACAGAGGAGCTTATCGATATCGTTTCCGGATATGAGGTGCTGAAAAATTCCTGAAGTGTAAGAATCATGCACCCGGTATTTTTGTCCTGAAAAGAAAGAAAGCAGCGCCGAGCAGGCATAAACCTGCCCAGATGTAATCGATGGAAGGTTTTTCCTTCAGATATATTATGGAAAAAGGCACAAATACGGAAAGCGTTATAACTTCCTGCAATATCTTGAGTTGCCCGACATTCATTACATTATGCCCTATCCTGTTTGCCGGAACCTGTATCATGTATTCGAATAAGGCAATTCCCCAGCTTAACAGTGCGGCTACAATCCAGGGTTTGTGAGAAAGGTTTTTAAGGTGGCCATACCAGGCAAATGTCATAAAGATGTTACTTAAGCATAAGAGTGTTATCGTTGATAAATAAGTTTTCATTATTTTCCTTCTTCTGTTGTACGGTGATTGAAAAGACGGCATTTGTTTATCAAACTCTTTGATTATGTCAATAAAAAATCAGTTCAGTCTTGCAAGAATGCCACTTATTGCTGTAAACTATTAAATAAGAGTATATAAACTATCAAAGCACTTTTTAAATTGAGGAGGATCCTGATGAAAAGATACTTGATGGCATCTGCAATATTTTTGGTTTTGATAACCTCACCATGTTATGCGGGAGTTAAAGCCGGTAGCATTTCTGCAGGGTTTGAAGACGGGTGGTATGTTTTTGACGGGCAGGAAGATGTTACCAACACAACTCAGGCAGGCATCTGGATAGGTTATGATGCAACGAAGAATATCGGCATTGAGGCTAAACTCGCATACAGCGGAACATTGAATGATGACGAGACGCAAAAGGTCAGGGTTTGGACATACCGGGCCGAAGGGTTGTACTACTTTATGCCTGATTCTACATTCGTACCTTATGCTGCGCTTGGAGTCGGCGCCAGATCAACCAGGTTCACCAACGATACTATGGATGTGGATGCATATGTCGGAGGCGACCGCAACTATCTGACAGTGGATGTTGGCCTGGGTGTGAAGTATTTCATAACTGATTATCTTGTGGCCAGGCTTGATGTCAGAGATGTAATGCTTCCCAGCAAGTATAAAGAAGATTTTCTTAACAATATTGAAGCAACCCTCGGAATCGGTTTTTATCTGGCTAAAAAACCGAAAGCAGAAGCGCCGGAACCAGCTGCCGTTGCAGCCCCTGAGCCCACTCCTGAACCTGTCGTGGCTCCTCCAGCTCCTGAACCGGTTCCCGCTCCGATAGTTGAGCAGCCAGCTCCTGCTCCTGTGGTAAGCGAGGTAGAGAGAAAGATAGTCGAAAAAGGAAAAGCCACGCTTGATGTGAGATTCAAGACAGCAAGCGCTGATATTGATGCTATGTATACCAAGGACCTTAAAAGCTTTGCAGATGTCATGAAGAAGCATCCCGAACTTAAGATTTATATAGAAGGCCATACAGACAATATCGGGCCTTCGGACTACAATAAGAAGCTGTCACAGGCGCGTGCCGACAGTGTAAAAAAATATCTTGTTGAAAAACTGGGGGTTGACGGCTCGAAACTTACGGCAATCGGCTATGGTGAAGAAAAACCGATTGCCAGCAACCAGACTGCCGAGGGCAGATTGAAAAACCGCCGTGTTGAAGCTGTTGTAGAATATGAAACGATCAAAGATGTAAAAAAGTAATTTCATTCCTGATAAAAAAATTTCCTACGCCTCCCGGATGTTATCGGGAGGCGTTTTTATACATACATCTTGGAATACAGATTGGTTTTAGTGCAATTACGAATTGCAGGTGGTTCGGATAAAGGAGATTTCAGAAATGAGGAATTGTTCTGTTGTTATCATGTATATGCTATTCCTGGTTTTTTCTGGCTGCTCAGATAACGGCGAGAATTCTTCATCATCAGAACAAAGCTCTCTAACACTTGTAACAGACATACCAGCACTTTATTCAACCGTGTCAAAAATAGAAGTAACTGTATTTTTTGAACCTGAAGCAGAACCTTATGATGGAAATACACTAAATGGATTTGCATACTGGAGCATACTTGAAGCAAATATAGCCGCACTCTTTGCATCCAGGTCATTTATACCCGATGTATATGTGCCGAGGACCATCCGGGAAATGACGGAAATCACGGATCAGGACAAATCGTCCTGGACCGCTCAGGATGTCTACGATCTTGCTGAATCAGTTGTTTCCGATTATTCAACATCACCGAAAGCCTGTTTTTATGTTTTTTTTCTCAACGGATATTTAAGCGAGGATGGTAAAAACATTACTTCTGTAATCGGTGCATCGATTAGGGGAACTCCTATTATAGTAGTTTTTAAGGATGTCGTCAGATCAACAGGGGCTTCTCCAACACTTGTAAAATATGTCGAGCAAACCACTCTTGTTCATGAATTCGGACATGCAATGGGGCTTGTGAATAACGGGGTTACACTTTCCAGCGAACATCAGGATATCGCACACGGCCATCATTGTTCAAATAATGATTGTGTAATGTATTGGCTTAATGAAGGCCTTTACGATCTCATGGCTTTCGTGCAGAGATATATGGCCACCAACGATCCGGTAATGTTCGGCCAGGAATGTCTCGATGATGCGATTAATTACAATCCCTAGATAAGCCGGGAGAATCTTAAAAAATTAAATCGATTCGTAAATACACCTGAGTCAATCATGCCGCTTAAATCATTTTCTTAAGCATTCTGCGTGAGTTCCAATGCTGAATGTGGCTCAGGAAAAACGCCAGCGGCTCAGATATCCTTCCGACCCACCAGAAAATTCTCCACCATGAGGGCACGATTATTATCGCCTTATTGCAGGCTACTTTATCGATCACTTTTTTTGCAAACACACCAGGGTCCATCGGCCTGAATTTTTTATCGGCTTTTACCATTACTTTATCGGGCAGTTTAATGAGTATTTTGCCGAATTTGCCGCCCTGCATCATTGCGGTTCTGATTACTCCCGGGCATATCACGCTGACTCTGACCCCGTATGGACGGGCTTCAATACGAAGAGTTTTTGAAAGTCCGAATACGGCATACTTTGTTGTCACATAGCTTAAAAGGTATGGAACAACCATAAAGGTTGCTACCGATGCCGTGTTGACGATATGGCCGAAACCCTGTCTTGCCATGACTGGATAGGCCGCTTCTATTCCGTTTACGACGCCATGGAGGTTGACATTCAAAACCTTTTCCCAGTCGTCATGTGAATTCTGGAGCGCTTCGCCGAATACAGCTATTCCCGCGTTGTTGAAAATATAATCCAGCCTTCCTCTGTCTGAGTATAGGTCACTGACCAGTTTTTTTACTGCACAATGGTCAGTCACATCCAGGAAAACAGCCTCAGCTTTACCCCCGTGTGCCCTTATCGTAGCAGCTGCTTCACCGGCGAGTTCGATCTGCATATCAGCCAAGATCACATCAGCGCCTCTTTCTGCAAGCTCTTCTCCAAGTGCGCGGCCAATGCCGGATGCGCCGCCTGTGATTATCGCCACTGCATCATTGAATATCCTGAGTCCGTTTTTCCTCATACCCCATTCCTCCGTATCAGTTGATAACAGCTACTGCCCTGGCAGGTGAACCGTCAGAATTTTCCAGCTTGAGAGGCAAGCAGCAGAATATAAAATTCCTGTTTTTCAATTCAGACAGATTTGAAAGATTCTCGATTATTACAATGTTCCTGCTAAGAAATATCTTATGTATCTGCATATCTTTTGTCTCGGGTGAGTCTATTGAAATCATATCGATGCCGATGCCTCTGGGGTTGAATCCCGCGAGCCATTCTGCGGCCTCATTTGAAAGAACGGGATACCCTTTGAAATATTCCTCTCTGCCCCAGTATTTACCCCAGCCTGTTTGCAGAAGAATGAACTGTTTTTCAGCGATAAGCTCCGTAAAAGGCAGCAAATCGTTTAACTCAATACTGCGGTTTTCAATAACATTCCGGTACAAGTCAAGCACAACACCATCTCCGATAAAATAACCTGCACCCAGATCCTCAAGGCTTGGTGCGCCTTTTAATATATGAGACGGCGCATCCAGATGCGTTCCTGTATGAGAATACAGGGTAATCTTTTTTTCTGCAAAACCGCATCCGTCGATGGTGCAGGGATCGGATATCACCGGTGGCTCGGTTCCGGGATAAACGGGCATGTCTTCGGAAATAGTCCTGCTGAGGTCGATGACATTACCAATAATCATTTTTTCTCCCGTTAAGTTCAATAATTAAGTGATGAATGACGGCTAGACTTTATTATTACCAGCGGTTCCAGTTGTGATCCAGCTTTCCAATACCGTCTATGTCGATGGTTTCACCCCTGATCACGGCTGTGCCTTTAACCTTGAGCAGCTGTTCGTAGTAGTCGACATGTATATACTCTATCAGTGGAGGAATTCCCATGCGGGTGTGGTGTCCTGCGATTGGATTTATGATTAAATCGATATCAGGCGATTTGACTGACCAGGGTTTATCAGGCTGCGACGGATCGAACCCGAACCAGGCGGGTGAGAATAGATAGCTCATTTCATTATCATGCCACAGGCATGTGTAATGATGGGGAACTCCGGCATCATAATGGCAGCTCAGAACGACTCCCGCAATATCACTGCCCCAGAAGTGCAGCCAGTAAGCCGTCGAATGCCTGGGCTGCACACCCCAGTTGTGTTCATGGTAGCCCCAGCCGTTTAATTTATATTCCGAACCCTCGATTTTTATCGTACCCGTGGCTTCATTTTTTATGAACTGGTTTATAGTATAGTCGATTTGCCTGGTAAGCAGATGGTTCACATGGAGCGGAGCGAGAGGTATATGAAAACACTGTGCCTTGATTTTTTCGGTAGAGACGTCAATTATCCAGCCCTGCTCAGCGCTTCCTGAAAATCTCATATATCCCCATTTGCCTCCGGCGGAGACTTTCACACGGCCGCCCGGCTCTGCAATAAAAGACCCCATGTGCTCTTCTGTGAAACGCCTGCTGTTTTTATAATCGATTATCTTTATGGATACATAGCTCAACGGAAACGCCTTGAGTGCAAGAAAAACATAATAGATTTTCTGTCCGGTGTCGATCCCTTCGAAGTACCACCACTCTTTTTTCCTGAAGGCGCCTTTAACGCCGAACCGGGACGTGTCGATTTTAACGTGTCCTTCGTTTTGCATGTTGACTCCTTAATGATTCCTACAAAAAAAACGGTTTTCTCCGGTTAAGCACTGAATGACATATTAATGTCTCTTCTCATGACTTCCCGGTGCATTGCTTCGCCGGATACCCTGGCGGCAGTGATTATGCCGTTATTCTTTAACAGCATTATATCATTTAATTAATCACCGGCAATCATTAGATATGTCCGGCGGTTTTATATCAGGAGCGTTGACGCCTTTTATTTCATATTCGACTGTCTTGATATCTTTTGATTCTCGGCAGTCTTGATGAGATCGTCGCGGAAATCGGGATGAGCGATGCCGATCAGTTTTTCCGCCCTCATCCATACCGCATCGAGGTTCAAGGAAACACAACCGTATTCGATAGCTATAAACTGCGGCATCTGCCTCGGGATTGTGACGATAATCCAGGGTTTGGAGAAAGATGGAATGCTGGAAACACCAAACGTAAGCTGAAGTCCATTTCTCAATTTTTCCCGGGCCGGAATCAGTTAGTCTCTTAGCCTTTCCAAAAGTGGAGTTCGTAGGGAAGTTTGTCATAGAATTTTGTAAGTTCACCTTCATTGATGCTGTCCAGCGCCTTTTTGAATGCTGATTGACCGCAGTATTTATAACCGGTCTGATAATAGATGGCGCCGTCGCTCCCGTAAAATACCGAGGCATTGAAACCGCCTATGCTTTCACAGGTGTCGGTATTTACGGCAAGGACCCATTCGCCGTTCTCAAAAGTCCTTTTGTAAAAAAAATCCGGATTCTTGCCTGAAGTCGTATAGACGCAATCTATAGTATTGCAGTTTGTAAATATTGGGACCCATTTCTTGACAAAGCTTTTTGCGCGATAGTCATGGATCATGTCCGGAAATTGAATGCTGATGCCGGAAATAACGAACACGGCGAAGATGGCTGTCAGAATGATTTTTCTACGTCTGTCGAACCCGGCGGTTTCTTTAATGTCATCCATTCATGTACCCCTCAAACGGGCCGGAACTGTTCAGCCCTTAATAAATTTGCTCAAACCTTTTGAGACTCGGATATTATAACTAAAAAAATTTAAAACCGTTAGCCTGTTTTGTGTTCAGGCAGAATAAGCTCTCACTGCGGTATTTATGTTTTCAATTACTCGAAAGATCGGGCCAAGAAATGTTTGTATCAGATAATGGACGATTCAGTTGCAGCCGGAACGGCAAAGACCAATTCAATACGAACACAGGATACATGATCCGACCTGCATGAATATTATGACGTTCTTTTAAATTCGAGATAAGCTGCAACAAGCTCGGCTGCTGTTGCAGACCCTGTTTTAAGCCTCAAATTATCACGGTATTTCTCTACGGTTTTTTTGCTTATGCCAAGTTTTTTTGCGATCTCCTGCGCCCTCAGGCCCCCGCAGATCAGGTTCAGGATTTCCAGTTCAACATTGCTGAGGTTTGTAAACGGATTAAGGCTTTTCTTCTTCTTCTCGGCCAGATATGAGTCAGCTATTATTATGGCGGCCTCTGAACAGATATAGCGCCGGCCGTCCATGACCGATCTGATGGCATTTTTCAACTCACCGCCGGAGCCCTTTTTAATTACGAAACCGTCAAATCCTTCGGAAAGGGCGTCCGTCATCATCCTGCCGTCGCTGACTGCTGTCAGGGCGATGATTTTGATATCAGGAAAGACGGACTTGATTTTTTTTGCTGCCTCGATCCCGTCCATAAGAGACATCTTGAGGTCCATGAGAATGACATCCGGCCTTGTCTTTAGAGATGTTTCGACGGCCTCCCGGCCATTGGAAGCTTCTCCGGCCACCGTCATTCCGTCATATGAATTTACGAGCATGCACAAAGCTTCCCTGATGATTCCCTCATCCTCGGCGATAAGCACTTTCGTTTTTTCGCTCATGAACATAACATAACAAAAGTATGCCTTCAAAGTAACGTAAAAAAATTATATGAAGATTTAGAGCAGGTTCTGGCTATGCTTATTTAAAAGACCTGGCCCATTATATATTGACAAAAAGGGCAATCATGCCGATAGGATTTCAGCATGGTACTCGATACCAGAACCCTGTTTGTTATATTTACCCTCGTCACCATATTGCTGAGCTGTGTCATGTTCTTTTTCTGGCTGGTCCAGAAAACTTACAGCGGTTTTACCGAATGGGTGATTACCGCCTTCCTGGCGGCTGTTCTCTATATACTATTCCTGTTAAGAGGGGTAGCGCCGGCTTTCCTGAGTTATCTGGTCGCAAATTCGGGTCTGTCCGCCATTCTGATCCTGAGGCTTCAGGGGACTAAGAGATATTTCGGCAGGCCTTCGGTAAGTCTTTTTTACCTGCTTATTCCGGCGAGCGTATTTTTCCTGTACGCTTATTTCTATTATATTGAAGACTCTATCCAGTATCGAACCTTCTTTCTCAGCATCAGCATCACAATAATGACGATAGCGCTTGCCTGGGAGTTCTACAGGAACAGGAACAGGGGTAACCCGGCGCTCAACCTCATGGTTGCCGCCCTGAACCTCATATACGGCACACTTTTCTTCGTAAGGGGCATTATGATCCTTAGCAATCATAATTACAGGTTTTTGATGAACTCTCCGTACGAGACCTTCTTTTTCGTCATAGCACCGCTTTTCGAGATTACCTGGAATGTCTGCTTCATTATGCTCAACCAGCAGCGCACCGAAGAGGAATTGAGGGAGGCCCTGGCCTCGGCAGAAGATGCTAACAGGGCCAAGACACGCTTCCTCGGCGTAATGAGCCATGAGATGAGGACACCTCTTCATTCGATAAAAGGCGCCTCTGAAATGCTTGATAGTACGGAGCTCAGCGGGGAGCAGAAAAACTATACAGGATTGCTAAGGCGATCTTCAAACATACTTCAGCACCTGCTCGACGAGGCGTTGGACATAACTCTTATCGAGTCGGGCAGGATGGAGATCCGAGAGGAGCCTGTCAGTATCCCCGGGCTTTTCGAAGAGCTGAGAGAGATGTTCGTCAAACAGTTCAAGGAAAGAGGAATCGAACTCAGCATAAAACCACCCCCAGGGCAGGACCTGATTGTTTATGCCGACAGGCAGAGGCTTCTTCAGGTGCTGGGGAACCTCATCGGTAATTCATTGAAATACACCCGGGAGGGCAGGGTGGAACTTGAGGGTTCTTACGATTATGGTCCCGGCCCCGGGTCCCTTATGTTCACAGTAAGGGATACCGGAATAGGCATCGCCCCTGAAAGGCTGGCTGCAATCTTCGAACCATTCTCAAGAATGTCTGATCCGTACCATAGACAGCAGGACGGGATAGGTCTTGGCCTTTCCATAGTAAGAAACATTTGCAGACTTATGGGCGGGGACATCATGGTTGAAAGCACACCGGGAAAAGGCAGCACTTTCTTCGTGAGGCTTCCTGCTAAAACACCTTCCGCCGACAGCATTTCAACCGCAGACAACCCTGGTGGTAGTGTGAGCCTGCCGCCTCTCTTTGTGCTGGCTGTTGACGACGTCCAGGAAAACCTTGAAATTCTTAAGTTCTATTTTGAAGGGACTGGTGCAGATCTCACAGATGCAACTACCGGGCAGGAAGCATTGCAAAAGCTCTCGCAGCAACGGTTCGACTGTGTGCTGCTGGACATGCAGCTCCCTGACATCAGCGGCATGGAGATAATAAGGTTTCTCAGAGAGGAGGAGAAACAAGGAGGGAGAGAACATATTCATATCGTGGGAATTTCTGCGAACGCATATGAAAAAGCCGGAGCAGAGGCGATCTCCGCCGGCTGCGATGTGTTCATCTCAAGACCTTTTTCCAGACAGGACCTTTTCAGGGCCATGCTTTCCATACCTGGTGATGACGATGGCGATGCCGGAATTTACAAGGCCGATGCTTTTCCTCCCGAGATGGTAGAAAGGGCCAGGAACAGAATAAAGCAGTGTGCGATCGAGATAACCGAGGAATGCGCCAGGGGGGACTTTACGTCTGCGGAAAGGCTTGGTCACAGCATAAAAGGACTTGGAAGGACATTCGGGATCGAGGTTGCCGCGGAGATTGGCGGAAAGATTCAGGCAGCTGCCGAAAAAGGCGATGAGGAAGAGGTCGGTCTTCTTGCGGAAAGGCTCGCCACCATTCTAAAAGAGGGATAATCCTAATATTAATTAAGCGGTTGCTTCTTTTGATTACTTAAATATTTTGTAGTCTCAAAATAAAGATAAGATAGCGGATATTTCATAACATAGTAAAATTACCCATAACTTATAGTAATATTCCCTTCAGGGCCACATGCATCCAGCCGAATACGCAAAGGTATAAGATATAATAAGAGAGGGTCTATGAGCCTGAAAAAGGGCATGTTCGAATTCGCAGTTGTTTCAGCAACTGGAGTTGATATTCTCATAGCTGACTGCTCGTCAGACAGTGGCAACAACCCGCCTCAAGCCACTGTGCCGCAGATAATTCTCAACCGCGGAAGTGCGGGTGTAGACGTAAGGATGACCTCAGCGACCGGTGGGGCTGAAATCCTCTTTGGTGACGATATTATAACGACCCCGATACATGCGGAAAAAAGCGTGATTGCGGTAAATTCTATTATAAAAATTCCGGCGATTGCCGGATAGAAGAAGAGGCATCCCTGGCGGAGCTGTCATAACAGGTGTCCAAAAGGGATAAGAAATAAATCAACCAAGTACATGGAAGAATAAAAGAGGAACGATCATGATGAAGATGATAATTCTGGCAGTGACGACGGTTTTTATTATCAATGCGGCAGAGGCCGAAGCATGCACAAGCATACGCATAAACACAACGGACGGGAACATATTCTACGCACGTACCATGGAGGGTGACACCACATACGGCGCAACGATATCCATTGTCCCGGCGGGCACAGGATATACCGGGACGCTCCCCGGCGGAAAGCAGGACGGCCTCAAGTGGAGGGCCAAATACGGCTTTGTCGGCATGAACAACGCCACCCTGCCTGTGATAACAGACGGCATCAATGAAAAGGGGCTGGTCGTAGGAATGCTGATGTTTCCAGGCTATGCCGGATACCAGGAGTTCAAGTCCATTCATGCACACAAGACAATAGCGCAGTTCGAGTTCGCCACATGGGCACTCTCCAATTTCGCGACAGCGGATGAGGTGAAAGCCGCTGTAAAAGACATCAGGGTATCGAACTCCGACAAGGTGGGCAAGCTGGAGCTGCATTACACAATTCATGATGCCTCGGGTAAATCCGTCGTCGTCGAATATTCCGGCGGCAAACTCCATGTATTCAAGAACCCGCTTGGCGTGATGACGAATTCGCCCACTTTCGACTGGCATCTGACCAACCTGAAGAACTATGTCAACCTGCGTGCGGTGAATGCGCCGGCCATTACTGTCGGAGAGGTCAAAGACTCCGGCTTCGGGCAGGGCACGGGAATGCTCGGCCTGCCGGGCGATTATACCCCGCCTAGCCGGTTCGTAAGGATGGTGGCTCTCACCCAGTCGGCCAACCCGGTGACAGGAACTGATGCCGGGCTCAACCTGGCCATGACCATAATCGACACCTGCGATATACCCTTAGGCGTGGTACGGGACATGGACTCGAAGCCTCCCAAATACGACCATACGGTGTGGAGTGCGGTCGCCGACCTCAAGGGACTGAGATATTACTACCGGACATACGACAACAAGGTCTGGCGCTTCATAGACGTAAGACAGGCACTGGCGAAAGCAAAACAGGTTATGACCGTACCGCTGTTTCTGAAACCCGCATATTTTGACGACACACCTTCTGCTTCAGACTATAAAAATCCTGACCCCAAATTTTACTGGTATCTGGACAGAAGGTGATTAAAATAAAAAGTTGAGCGGTCTGTCTAAATTGAGGAGATTAAAGCTATGCCGAAAAAAATAGTTCTTGCAGTCGTTATTGCTGCAATAGCAGTAGCCGGATATTTTATATACGAGAATTTTCTCAAAGGTTTCGGGTTTGCAATCCCGGACGGGCTTGAAAAGACATACAATTTCAGTATTGTTTCCGATGCGGGCATAGATACGGGTGTGCTGAAGATGGATGCAGAAAAGACAGCAGCGCAGACTCTTACTGGAAAAGGAATTTCCGTAAAGACATCATCAAAAGGATATCTATCCTTTAAGTTTTATAAAAACGGCAGAAAGGGATGGAATGTCGCGGCAAGGCTGGCAAATCCCGAAATATCAATTAACGGACAGGCTCCCGGCTGGGTATGGGCATTGTCGAACCCGTTTTCATTCAGAATGGATATTCACGGAGCGGTTTCCGGGTTTATGTTCACACCGGGCCTTCCGGCAGAGGCTGAAGCTTTTATGTCTAACCTCGTATACAAGCTTCAGACTGTTCTGCCCGAAAAGCAGCTTAATTCCTGGGTAATCAGAGAAGCTGACGAATACGGGGAGGCTGAAATGTCTTACAGTGTTGTATCTTGGGATGTAAAAGACAGCGACGTGAAAGCGGAAAAGAAAAAACTAAGAATCATAAACCTTGCACAGAAGAACAGCGCCATACCGTTCCTCTCGGATCCGTCCATGAAGATAATTAAATCCTCTGCAGGACTGTCCCTTTCTCTGAAGGGATGGGTATCGCAGGCCCGTGGAGAGCAGTCGCTCGCTTTTTTTACAGACGGCAGGCAGTGGTCAAAATCGCAAAGCAGTTTTTCATTCAGTACCACCGAAGAAGTTCAAACTGATTTTCCGGTCGATTTTAAGGCTTTTTCAAACTCAATCAATTCTCAGACAGCTGTTGAAAATGTAATTAACAGGACAGATCCTGTTCTTAATGCTGCATCAGAAGGATTGAGCATTTCCGGCGCACTTGAGAAATATATTGAAATGTCCGGAAAAGATAAAAACTATGCCGAAAGATTTCTTGTCAATTATTTGAAGAAAAATCCTTCATCAGTTTACGAACTCCTTCATATTATTGACAGCGATTCTGAAATGAAGGTTATCGATGAAAAAACCCAGCTTATACTCTGGAGACTGATAATTGAATCAGGTACCGATGCTGCACAGAAGGCTGTCATGAAAGCAGCGGCAGACCCAACATTTAGCAGGCTTTCCCATTTGAGGGCCATACTTTATGGTGCGGGGTTCGAAAACCCCCAGCCTTTCATGGTCGAAGTTATGCTGAAACTCCACTTGAATCCCGTTATCAAGGGTGATGAGAAATCCTCCGGGATAATAGAAAACATGAGCCTTCTCGCTGTGGGGAGCATGGGATTCAGAGACAGGCTCAATAATGAAACAAAAGAGCTTGCGGCTAAGGAGTTGAGCGGAAATCTCAAGCGCTCGAAAATCGACAGTGCCGAGATATCGCTTACATTGAAGGCCATAGGTAATACGGGTAATCCTGAGCTTATAAGCACAGTCAGGCCTTATTTAAGCAATTCCGATGTAACAGTGAGAAGCGCGGCAGCCAATTCTCTGAGAAGGATGGATGTTCCCGAAGCCCAGAAGCTTCTTGTGAACCTTTATGACAAAGATGATTCCGTCATCGTGAGAGAGCAGGCGCTTAAATCTCTGATCGAAACGCCTGTAACGAAGGAGAGCGCATCATGGGCAAGAGAATCGGTATTGAAGGCTGAAACGCCCAATGAAACAGCCCTTATAATAGATATTCTGGGAAAGACCATGAAGACATACCCTGAAAACGAAGCAGCACTGAGAAAGCTGATTGCGACCAATCCTCCCATAGGAGTCAAGGAAACGGTCTATAAGTATATTGCTCCGTGACCGATTCCCTGACCTCGACTGTTTATTCATAGTAATTTTACTATAAGTTCATCGGAAATGTCCCTTCATGTTTAGAAAAAGGATACCGATTCAATATTTTGGTAATTTTTATAAACAAAAAGGGAGGGCACGCCATGTCCAGAGGAAGAAGAAACAGTTCCTTTATAAGCCAGAGTCTGATCGTTATCGTCGGGGCGTTGTTCGTATTCGCGGGCGGATGCTCGAACAGCAGCAGCAATGGTAGTAATCCATGGCCATCCGAAGCAACACTGACGGCGGTTTCGATTTCTTCAGGCCCGCTGTATACAGGAGCAGCTGCAACGCTCACAGCGACTGTCGAATCCCGGTATTATGAAGAGGACCTGCAGGTTGACTTCTATCTCGTTCCTGCTTCGGAGATTACAAACGCCTGCAGCCAGCCATATACTCTTCCATCCTGGCATGTTGAATTGCCCGAAATAGCGCAGAGCGGGCCTGACGCGCCCCCGATATCCATATTTCAGCAGCGTTTCGTATCGAGTCTTGTCGAATATACGCCTAACACAGGCAACAGGCAGGTCTCTGTAACCCAGAACATGACGGTCGCCGGCCTGCCGGCAGGTTCTTACTATCTTGTGGCATCGATTGCGGGCAAATCGGGCTGCGTTTCAAGCGCGGCAGCCGTCACGATATCGGAACCCACGGCCCCTGATTTGCTGCATGCAAAGACCAGCCTCAACAATAACAGTTTCCGTATGCCTTCATATAATCCCAGGCAGGGCGCAGGAAGAACCCCTCCGGCTTTCGTAATATCATCTGAAATAGCTAATAACGGTCTGGCAGTTGAGGACCCGGTTGAAGTCGGTTTTTCAATAATAATAAACGGGAAAACTCTGCCTCTTGAGGTCGAGGTCAGGGACGATGACGGCCTTCCCGTAAAAGAGGACAGATATACATTCAATCCCCGCTCGGGTTCACTCACAGCTGCAACTATTGAGCAGCGCGATGTCAGGGGCGTCAATTTCCGCATATATTTAAGTGATGAAGCGCTCACGGAACTGGCAATGATGTCTGCGGATACGGCATGTACGCTTCTTGCAACCATCGACCCGGACGGGAAGATTCAGGAAATCAGCACGGGCAACAATACCGTAAGCCTTCCTGTCATGTTTCTGGCGGGAGACTGCAACTGCACGCCTACCGACCCGACGACTCCTCAATCAATATTCTGCTTCGGACCTACAGGCAGCCCATATAATGAAAGCTGGACATCAAGTTTCCTGTATGCAGGATATCAGTTCGGCGGAAGTTCGACCGACCCGGCCTATTTCGCATACAACCTTATCGACGATGTCCCTACTGCTGCACATTTCCATGTAGACAGCTGGGTGAGGATAGGTTTTTCAGAAAGTGAATACTGTTCGCCGCTCAATGCCACTATCGACCTTCAGTATCATTTCCCTCCCGTGCCGGATGGCAGCGAATATACGCTTGCTGAATTCAGCTGTAATTTTGAAATACTGGGAGACACTATACTCAACGGCGATGATACTATCAGCATTGCCTCCGAAACCGATTTCAGCTTTTTCAAGGTCGAGAAGAAATGGGTTCTTTACAAGGATACGGTCATTGTAGGCGATATCGTACCCGTTACTTTTAAAATGGGTATAGAAGGCGATATCGGCCTTGGCGGGACTGCCGATTACACTGCGGACGCCAGCCAGAACGCCACGCTCAACCTCACCATAGGTCCTGACGCCAGCCTCGGCGCATTCGGCGAGGCAATGGTAGATCTGGTTGTGGCGGAAGTGGGTGTGGAAGTTGATCTTACAGTTATTGACGTCAACCTGGCATTCGCTCCATACGTCAGGTTCTATGCGCCGCCAGCTGGCGATACACAGGGTGCCGTAGAGTTTGGCGCCAGCGCACCTCTCAACCTTGGCGAAGGCGCAGGTGAATTCGACCTTATCGTAAAGGTTCCCCTTGTGGGCAAATGGGACACCACCATTGTTTCCTGGGACGGATGGACGCAGACCTATAACATGATGACACCGCTTAAATATTTCTACGGCCCGATCAATGAGTTTTTCACAACACTCAATGACGGTACTACAGGAACGCCCACCGGCGCTGTTTACAGCACGACGCCTCCGTCTTCCAACGGGGTTACGGAATGGCAGGGTGACATCAAACTCAATGAAGGGACATACACTTTCTATTATCAAAACGTTAACGGCGTATCGCTGACGCCAGAGGGTTCGAGCACCCCGTCGCATACCTCAAGCGGGGCGTGCAACGGCAACGGATCGGTTTCCTGGACAATATCCACAGCAGGTACATACGAGCTCGATGTCACCACTTCAACATCATGTTATCAGACAGGATACCAGCCTGCATACGTTTACTGGATAGAGGAAGGCTATTCGGCAATAGGCGGTTTATCAGGCAGAAGCGGCAACACGGGCGGCAGTCCGAGCGGCGCCATAGCAAGATGGTATTTCAATTCAGACCCGTCATCTTCATCCGTTGCGGCTGCCATGTACACGAACGACACCGACGTCAAGCTTCAAAGCCTATACTCAGCCGTCTTGAACACTGAGCCCAATGTCAATTCTCCTGCACAGGGCGTATGGGTAAGGTGGGTAGGCGCGTTACAGCTCGACCTGACGCAGACCGGAGCGGCGCTGCTGTTCACCGGCAATCCGCCGACTACTCAGTCGGGCTGCTCGGCAACAATTCAAGACACAATAAGTGTATCCATTGGAACCACGCCTGGCGGATCTGATATCCTGACATCAACCTCTGTCAGTATCGGCGCCAACGGACAGGCTATCGTCAATGTGCCTCAGTCGGCAACATCAGGCCCATATTATTATACAATCAACTATCACCCGGCATATTCCGGTGATTATGCCGGCTGCAGTTCTATTCAGGCTAATGACGCCAACATCCAGATGGCGGTCTATGCGGACGGCAACTGGTGGGTGAACGATGTCTGCACAAACCTGGGCTCGGTTTCAACCAACCTGTTGCTCCAGGACGGCCCCGGCAGCGACGCTTCAATTGGAACGCTTGAGGGCGGTTCTCTTACTTCTACAAGCCCGTGCTCAGGCATATCGACCAGTGCAGGATCGATTCAGGAATATGCTGCCGGCGCGTTCTATTTCGGCGAGGCAGGAGACTTCGACTTCTTCGTAGGCTCCAGCACCGACCAGAGCTATCAGCTCTGGATAGACGGACAGCTTGTTGCGTCCAGGATAGTCACCAATCCGTCCGATCCCACGCAGAACCCGAGCACCGCATGCTGTGTTGCAAACGGAAATCTCTGCCCGACGCGTGAAAGCACCTTCGTGCAAAATCTCAGCGCAGGTTATCATTTCATCGAAGGCTATTTCACGGCGAATAACGGCGGCTATACGCAAATCCAGTCCGAAAACCGCATCAGGTGGTCGCCCAGAAACGCCAATGAGGCCCTTGTATATATCTATGGCAGCCAGACCGAACTCAACAATGTGCTGTACGAACCTTCACAGGGTGCAGGCACGCCTTACCCAACAGTCGAACCGCTTCTGGTCTTCAAAGATTCGGGCCAGTTCCCATGGGGCGCCAGCGCGCTCAACATGGAATGGACGTCTGCGAACGACTGCGATGTGGCGACAAACTATCAGTTCAGCTGTGAAAACTCCCTGCAGGAGGCTGAATATCAGAGCGGCACCGTAATGGGCTTTTCTGCACTGTGGGACGGCTATTACAACTTCACCGACCAGACGCTCTATACATTCAACATTTCAAGCAACCGTCTGAACGCCGACTTCTGGCTCGACGGCCAGCAGTATTCGCAGATGCTGGGAACATCGGCAGGAGCATACAACGCCTTCCCGCTTTACAACTTCTATTCGGTGCTGCTCAATGCCAAGTCGCCCAACGGAGAGCTCAACCATCTGAGGCTCGCCATGGGCGGCGTTCCGCAAAAAGCTGCGAGCGTGCAGTTCGCGTCGTCATGGACTACGGTCGCCGCCAACTCTTATCAGGTCAATTTCCTCGATACGAACGGCAACCTGATAAGCTCGGCAACAGACACCTATGGAAGCGGAGAAACCCAGAGCATGTGCATAGGCTCGGGTTGTTCTGCAATAACAAGCATACCGTCCAACACATGCAGAATTGTGATCGTAGCCTCACCTGTCGGCGATGTGCAGGGCCTCTACAACTCCGGGACATCGATGATAGACCTGATAGCGACACTTACCGACAGCAACACTTCTTCTACTCAGCTCGCCGATGTATGCATCAATGGCCAGTGCGTGACAGGAACCAAGATAAGCACGGGTTCATCGGTCGTCTTTGACAGCAGCAATTTCGTTACCTACGTGAACAACCCGACAACGCCGACATCGAACCAGGGGCTCTTCAGTCAGCAGACGAATGCCGTCGTCATAACCATCAGAGGAAACGCAGCTGCCGGCAACCCGCCTTACACGGCGGACTGTCTGAGCAGCACGCTTGCTTCAGGCCAGAAGTTCACGGTGACTCTGAGCTACCAGCAGCATTAGAAGAGAAAGGGGAATGAGAATGACAGTAAATACAGTCATCACGAAGATTAAATATTTGATTACTATTGCAGTGTTCGCCATCGCTGCAGCCGGGATTACCGGCTGCAGCGGCAGTTCTAATTCCAGCGAGATGTACAGCGTCAGTGGAAAGCTTACCGGACTGAAAACAGGCGAATCTCTAGTCCTTAAGAACCATCTGGGCGAGGAGCTGACGCTTAACGCCAACGGGGAATTCAGGTTTGAAGGCAAACTTACCAATAACAGCTCTTACAATCACCTGATAGAAAGGCAGCCATCATGCCAGACCTGCACTGTCGAAAACGGCAGCGGTGTAGTTACCGGCTCTAATGTGACCAATTTGAACATCGTATGCGGTGCGGCCCAGTATTATATAGGAGGCAAGGCATACGGGCTGGCTCCGGGACAAAACTTCACCATCGAACTGAATGGAAACCAGAGTCTTATTGTCAATGAAAACGGGCCCTTTTCGTTCTATGCGTTTTTCAACGACAAAACGGCATATTCACTTGCCATTACTGAACAGCCGCAGAATCAGACCTGCACATGCTCGAATGCAACAGGAAATATAAACGCAGATAATGTCACTTACCCGGTCGTGATATGCAAATATAATCCTTCAAGGTTCGCATACTCAGCCGATGCTGGAAACAACAGCATATCCATCAATAGAGTGAATGGCCTCACCGGGCAGCTTACGCAAAATGGATCCGCGGCAGCGGGAAATTACCCCGTATCGGTTGCAGTAGAATCTTCGGGCAGATTCCTGTATGCGGCCAATGAACATGACGGGACTGTTTCGGCCTACGGTATCAACCCTTCTACGGGTGCGCTTGCCCCTGTATCAGGCAGCCCTTTCACTGCAGGTTCCAGCCCTTACTGTGTGGCGTCTGATCCCTATTCAAGATATCTGTATGTCGCCAATACCGTTTCAAACAACATATCGGGTTACAGCATCACCCCTTCAACAGGTGCGCTTACGGAACTGCCGGGAAGCCCCTTTGCAGCAGGGACCAATCCGAACAGCGTCACAATAGACCCGACAGGCAGGTTCGTCTATGCAGCAAACTATGGAGGAAACACGATATCGGCCTATGTTATATCTCAGGGTGGGATGCCTTCCGGGATGCTTGTGCCGGTTTCGGGAAGCCCATATCCTGCTAACGGTCCGCAGTCTATTGCAATAGACCCCTCAGGCAGACTGGCTTTTGTGGCTAACCAGAACAACAACACCATAGGCGTTTACTCAATAAACCAGACTACCGGCGCCTTGAGCCCTGTGGCAGGAAGCCCGTTTACTGCCGGAAACAAACCCTCAGCAGTAGCTGTACATCCGAGTGCCGATTATGTATATGTTGCAAACTCAGATGCAAACAATGTCCAGGGATTCTCATTTAACGCATCCAGCGGAGCGCTTACATCTGTCCCGGGAGGGCCATTCGCCACAGCGAATCATCCGGTAAGCATTGCAATCGACGATACCGGAAAGTTTCTTCATGCCGCCAATGCAGGGGCAAGCAGCATAAGCACATTCTCCATCAATCCTATAACTGGAGCGCTTGTTCCGGTAACCGGGTCGCACTTTCCGGTAGGGCCAAGCCCTCTTTGTGTCGCAACAGTTCTTGCCGGAGATTTCACCACCTATGTACTCGGGTCAGATACCTATCAGATATACGCCTATGGCCTCAATTTAAGGAATGGAGTTATTGAGCAAGGGGCGAAGGTTTACAATTATGAAGTTTCCGGGGCCCCGGAATCGCTCAGCATAGATCCTTCAGGGAGTTTCATATATGCATCTACGGCCATCAGATCGATATCTCTTAATGGAAACTATGTCTTTGCGTATTACATCAACCCTTTGACCGGCATGCTTTCGCAGGTTCCGGGCAGTCCTTTCGCCGCCGACGTTCTTGGAGTTATGGCGATGCACCCGTTGGCGGCGTATGTATATATACCTGGCGTATGGGGGTTTTCCGCTTATTCCGTAGAGGGCTCAACCGGTGCATTGAAAAAGCTTCTGACCGGGACATTTCCTCCGGCAGGCGATGTGGAAGACTTTGTCATGGATCCTCTAGGCAGGTTCGGTTTCCTTTCCTACAACGAGAATGCGATTTATGCATTCAGCATTGATTCAAAAAGCGGCGAATGGCTGAGCAATGTCCCTGGAAGTCCGTATGGAGATTTTCAGACGCCCGAAGCAATGACTATCGACCCGTCAGGCAGGTTTTTCTATTTCATCAATACAGGCGAAAACAAACTGTACGTATATACAATAAACTCTACAACAGGAGAGTTGGAGCAGGCCTCTGCCAGCCCATATTCATTCGGATCGAAAATAAGCGACATTGCAATCGATCCGTCAGGAAGTTATCTTTATCTGGCTGGTTACGGCAGTCCGGGTACGATAACTCCATATTCAATAAACCAGACGATAGGAGAGATAACTCTCGCTGAATCCTCCCCTGTCCATCCGGGGCATAATGCGTTTTCCATGAATTTCGATCCCACGGGAAAGTTCCTTTATGTGCTCAACAATGGAAACAATCCGGGAAGCAGTACAATCACCATATCCGTTTATATAATCAATCCGGCTAGTGGTGCATTGAGAGAAGTTTACGGGAGCCCCTTCTCAACACACATAACAAGTGGAACGATAAGCGGGATGAATTATACCGTTAAGCAATGAGGAACAACTCATGAATAATGGACAGAAAGAAAGATCAGTTATCAGATTTACAATTATTATTGGTTTTTTGATGTATGTTCTTTGTTCAGGCTGCAGCGGCAGCTCGAATTCCGGTGAGGGCTACAGTGTAAGCGGCACTATCTCAGGGCTCAAATCGGGCGAGACGCTTGTCCTTAAGAACCATCTGGGAGAAGAACTGACGCTGAGTGCTAACGGCGAATTCAGGTTTCAAGGCAAAATTCCCAATAACAGCTCATACAGCCATACCATCATCAGGCAACCGTCATGCCAGGCATGCTCAGTTGAAAAAGGAAGCGGGACAATAAACGGCGGCGATATCACGGATGTCACCGTGACCTGCGGCTATAGTGTCGGAGGAATGGTTTACGGACTCGCGCCGGGCGGAAGCCTTGATTTTAACATCAACTCGCATCCCTCCTCCATGAACATCAATTCAAACGGACCCTTCACTTATCCGATCACGCAGCCTGACGGAACAGCCTACACGATTTATTATGCGAATCTGTCCAATAATCAGGCCTGCACCTTCTTTCCAGGAACAACAGGCACAATATCGGGCTCAAATGTGAACAATATCACGATAAGGTTCAACAGCCAGCTCAACCGGTTCGCCTACACCGCCAACGCTGGTAGTAACACCATCTCCATCTGCAGCGCCCCTCCGGGCTATGGACCGGTTCAGCAGGTCGGGACAGTTGCAACCGGCAACTATCCGGTATCGGTCGCCGTCGACCCTTCAAACAGGTTCGTATATGCGGCAAACGAACACGACCCATCTATTTCGGCATACAGCATCGATCAGGCGAGTGGCCTGCTTACGGCTGTTCCGGGCAGCCCCTTCGCCGTTGAATCGTCAGCTGTGAGTCCTTATTGCGTAACCATCGATCCTTTTTCAAGGTTCGTTTATGTCGTCAACACGACATCGAACAATATCTCGGCGTTTACCATCAATTCCTCGACAGGGGCGCTGACTCTCGTGCCTGGAGGGCCGTTCGCAACCGGCGGAAACCCGAACTCGATTATCGTCGATCCGAGAGGAAAGTTCGTTTACACGGCGAATAACGCTGACAGCGGAGCCACAGGCGGCAATACGATTTCGGCCTTCTTAATAAATCAGTCCACAGGGGCGCTGACGCCTGTTTCCGGCGGACCTTACGCCGCCGTCGGCCCGCAGTCTGTCGCGATAGACCCGCTGGGGAAATTTCTCTACATCGCCAACCAGAACAACAATACGATAGGGGCCTATTCGATTGACCCGGCAACAGGAGCCTTGACAGGTGTTCCGGGCCAGGGTTTTCCAAGCGGTGAAAAGCCCATTTCGGTTGCTGTCCATCCAACCGCCAACTTTGTCTATGCAGCCAATTTCGGAGAAGGTGCAGGAAACAAGTACTATATTTACGCCTATTCCTATTCATCATCAGGCGTTCTCACGCAGATATCAGGCAGCCCGATTGTCACCGGGACCCGTCCTTTCTCCATAGCCATCGACCCGACTGGAAGCATGCTCCATGTTTCATGCCAGCAGGGCGGCGTTTACACATATTTTATCGATGAAGCGACAGGGGCGCTCGACCCTGCACCATCGAATCCCTGTCAGGTTGGCTCGTCCGCGATGTCTGTGGCATCGGCAATGGCCGGCCGGTTCACATGTTATATATTAGATAATTTTGCGAGAAATCTCGAAGCCTTCTCTCTGAACATCAGCACGGGGGCGATCAGTAAGATACAGTCTGTTTCAGGCGACTTCACTTTGATGCTTGACGCCAATCTTAAAGTGGATCCAACAGGCAGATTTCTGCACCTGAGCGGCTTGAACACACATGTGTTCTCTATCGAGGCACCCACAGGAATCCTGACCGAAATTACCGGCTCCCCCTTCATGGCGGCGTTGAACGGCTACATCGCGATGCATCCCACCGGCAGGTTCTCATATGTAATCCCGGAGGCCATTTCATCTGGTGTTATAGGATATATGATCGATCCTGTCGCGGGGGCTTTAACCGGCATGACAGGAACTCTTCCGAGTATGAACACCCCGAAAGGAGCTGTATTTAGCCCATCGGGTGCTTTTGCGTATATTGTCACCAATGAAACATTGAATTTCTCAAATGTCTATGCATACTCAGTTGATCCAATAACAGGCGTACTGACGGCCAATGTTCCGGGAAGTCCTTTTATCGATGCATTTGCCCCTGACTCGATATCTATTGATCCCCTCGGAAGGTTTCTTTACCTGACAAAATCGGGAAGCGGCAAAATCGAGGGATACGCCTTAAACCAGACTACAGGAGCGCTTACTAAAATCAGCGGCAGCCCGTTTACCGCAAATGGCGAAAGTCATATGACAATTCATTCGAGCGGCCGTTTCGCGTATGCTGTTAGTGTTCATCAGTTCACAAGCGGATATGTTACCGGATATTCAATAGATGATCAGACTGGAGTACTTACCGAGATTTCCGGAAGCCATTTGCCGGCTGACATGAACCCGGTATCCATAAGCGTCGATCCGACCGGCAAATATCTTTGCGTGGTGAATGATTCGAGCATAAGCGTTTACCTGATCAACCCGTGGACCGGAGCGCTGAACGAGGTTATCGGCAGCCCTTTTGCTTTGGGGAGCACATCAATAGCCGCATCAGGCTTCAATTACACAGTGAGGTAGGAGAATTAACAGACGGGCAGGGAGGTTGTCGTGAGAGCAGTGATGATGAATATGACTAAAAAGACAAGACTTCTTACAGTGATTTTGTTACTGGCTGCAGGATGCAGCGGCAGCGGCAACGATGAGATCACCCATTACATGGGATTACTTCCAGGTTTCGGGACGAAATATACGGTGAGCGGGACGGTGAGCGGCATAGTGGGTTCGGGGCTGACGCTTCA
>CAYNVT010000058.1:0-24405 GCA_964400685.1 uncultured Bacteriovoracaceae bacterium
AAAAAGGAGGGTTCCACCTTGCACTTGAATCCCGAACGCAGGTTGTCCCGATAACGGTTTCCGGATCATATGATATTCTTCCCAAGAATTCCGTTAAGGTTAAACCGGGTAGGATAGGCATTAAAATAGGAAAGCCGATCGATACCAGGGGGCACGATATTACGACACTGATGCAGGCTGTGTACGATTCCATTCAGAAAGGCTTTGATGATAAATGATTACTGATATCATTTACAGATGCCCGGTATGCGGAGCGATGGACTGGTGCAGGGACGGGAAGTGCGTTTCCTGCGGTGCATCCCTTGAGCTTGTCAGCAGAAGCAAAGTTTCAATAAATGGTGAGGTCAAACCTGTCGGGTATTGGTATGACAGAGTTTTGTCATTCGATATAGATATACCCGAAAAGGTTCCGGTATTAAAAAGCAGGAAGGTGAGGCTTTCCGAAGAAAGCACTAAGGGTATTTATACCGGTTATTCAGGAATAGTAAGCACCCATTATGTAAGGAAACCCATAGGTGAAGGAAGGCTTGAACTGTTTGGCGACAGGCTGGAATTCATTGGCGATGGCATAGACAGCAGGACGCTCGGCATTAAAGACATGCTTTCGGTAACCATAGAAAGCGATACGCTCCAGATTGTAAGCCATGAATATGGCCCCCTTTTCTTTGACTTCCTTGAGGAATCGGGCAAGAAATGGGAAGACTGTCTTAGAAGGATTATCAGGGACTATTATTCCGAAGATATCATTGAGTTCTGTCCACGCATAAGAAAAAAAGGATGGCTTGAAAAACCCAGAAGGGCCGGGGGCTACGAAAAGCTCAGGGTGCCCGTCAAGACCTGGCGCAGGGCTGAACATCCGCTTTTCTTCGCTTTTGCCAAACTGCTGATGAAGCTCGTTTTAAATGCAATCTTTAAAATAAAGGTCGAGGGCATTGAAAATATCCCGAAAAGAGGACCGGTTGTCATGCTGCCCAACCACAGCTCATTCCTCGATTCTATTATACTGGTGCCATTTTCACCAAGAAAAATATGGTTCATGGGTAAGAATTCAGAGTACAAAACCGAACTGCATAAATATCTTATGGGCATTGCCGGAAGCTTCCCTGTAAGAAGGTACACAACCGATTTTCAAGCGGTGCGCAATGCCGTTCGCGTGGTTCAGGAAGGCCATATGCTGGGTATTTTCCCTGAAGGCGAGCGGTGCTGGGACAACAGGCTGCTGCCATACAAAATCGGGACGATAAGGCTTATCCTTGCACTCGGCCATGATGTCATACCCGTAGGAGTTTCCGGTGCATATGCACTGATGCCGCGCTGGACACATGACATCAAGCGCGTGCCCATCACGATAAGGATAGGTAAGCCTATAAACCTGGGACATATTCCCGGGCCGAAGCAGACCATGAAGGATATTGAGGAGGCTTCACTCAGGCTGAAGGAGGCCATGACCGCGCTTATAGGGGAAGGCTCTTGAGTTATGTAAGGATAATTCCCCTTGGCGGCGTCCGTGAATTCGGGCTTAATTCAACGGTAATAGAAACCAGCAGGGGCTCGGTGCTCATAGATGCCGGGCTTATGTTCCCAAGGTACAACATCACCGGCATTGACCAGATAATCCCAGATTTCAAATATGTGACAGACAACCAGGAACTCTTCCATGGTATCCTTCTTACGCATGGCCATGAAGATCATATAGGCGCGCTGCCGTATCTGTTGAGAGATGCCCCGATACCGGTCTACGGACACGAATTCACGCTCGAACTTGTAAAAAGAAAGCTCAGGGAATTCGATATGGATTCATCGGTCGATCTTATACCTCTTGTGCATGAAGAGAACATTACCATATCCGGCATGGATATAAGGGCTATGGAAATGATGCATTCGACCATGGGGTGTCTGTCCTTCTCTCTGCTTACACCTCAGGGATTGATAGTCCACTCGGGTGATTTCAGGCATGTGCCCGAGTCATACGGCACGCTTGATGATGTGAGGCTTTTTCTCTGCGAATCGACAAACGCCGAATCCGAACCTGCAGGAAAAGATGAGGCCGTTGCACTTTCCAATATTGAAGACATTGTAACCGTTACGCCGGGAGCGGTGATTGTAACGACTTTTTCAAGTCATGTCAGGCGCATACAGTCGCTTTACGATATAGCTGTCAGGAACGGCAGAAGGGTCTGCATAATCGGCCGGAGCATGAACGAGGTCGTTGAAATAGCCTCTGAAACCGGTTTTCTGAAGATGGAGCCGCATCTGATGGTGGACCCTGATCTTGTAGCATCGACTGATCGCAGCAAGCTGATGATCATATGCACCGGGGCGCAGGGGGAGGTCTATTCGGCGCTTGCCCTTATCGCAAGGGGCTGGCACAGGTACAAGGTCAAGCCCGGCGACAATGTCATTTTTTCCGCAAGGATTATACCGGGAAATGAATTCGCGATAGGACGCTGCATAGATTCTCTGCTTGAACTCGGGGCCGGCGTTCATTACGAGGGAACATCGTATGTGCATGCGACAGGCCATGCAACTCATGACGAGATAAGAAAGGCACTCGATATGCTGAAGCCCGAAATCATGATGCCGGTTCACGGGGAATTCAGGCATATGAAAGCGCTCGGAGACATGGCCATCCCTATGGGTGTAAGCGACGTCGTCCTTGCAAGGCCGGGTCAGGTATGGACACTGACTGAGGCAGGCATAAACCTGACAGGGGAGGTGCCTTACGGCAAGTGTTTTGTTGACGGCGAACTCACAGGCGATATAAGCGATGTCGTATTAAGGGACAGAAGGCATATCTCCGAAGGCGGTCTTGTTGTTGCATTTGCTGTTTTTGACGATAATACGTCGAACATTGTCTTCGGTCCCGACGTAATGTGCAAAGGAGTTGTCCCTGCGCCCATAGAGCAGGAAATTATGGATGACATGAGAAGGATTGCAAAAGAGACCCTCACCGTAAAATTGAACGGCGAACACGATATACAGGCGATACAAGGCTATCTTCGCGAAGAACTCGGCAGGTATTTAAGGGGCAGGCTCAAGAAAAAGCCCATGATTATTCCGATCATTATGGAGATATGATGCCCGTATACTCAAATTCGAAGAAACCTGCAATTATCAAGGATTTTGCCGAGATTTTATTTCTTGTGATTTTCATGTAATAACAGATCTATGCCTAAGAAAGAGAAAAGAGATATCAATGTCAAAAAGATTGTTTCAATAGTAATGTGGGCGTTTGCCCTTTTTCTGTTACTCTCTCTCGTCTCATACTCGGGAACCGACCCTGGATTCACCCATGCGGCAGATACGAGCAACATCCATAACCTTATAGGGCTTGTCGGGGCTTATATTGCAGACGGGCTACTCCTCATATTCGGTCTGGGGGCCTTTCTTATACCATTAATGCTTGCCGAATATGCATGGCTTACCTTCAGGGACATCAGGATAGGGATAATAAAGGGAATAAGCAGTATTGTACTGTTTTTTGTAATAATAAGCCTTATCGGAGTTTTTTTTGGCGATACGGGGGTCTGGGGAGGCTCGGTCAAGGCAGGCGGCGTTATCGGACTGGTTGTCGGCAAGGGCCTGAGCGCATATCTGAAAACATGGGGATCGCTTGTCGTTCTTCTTACGATGTTTTTTGCAGCCCTTGTGATCGGCTATGATCTGAAGAATGCCTGGAGTGCCATAAAAAGCCTCGTCATGCTTGACAAACCCATTATATCCAGACCCGGGAAGAGGGTAAAAGAAGTCGAACCGGATGAGTATGTTGAACCTGAGAAAATCAGGGAAACAAAGCAGGATAAAAAGAAAAAAGAACCCCAGATATCCAGGCTTGACTCTGAAAAGACAAAAGTAAACGAAAAGTTCGAGCAGGCAAAGCTGTCATTCGAAGGCGACTATGAACTGCCGCCCAGGTCGCTTCTCAGGGAAGTTCAGAATACCGGCAAGGAAATGACCGCCAAGGAGCTCAATGCAAATGCCGAACTGATAACTGCAAAATTGAGGAGCCTTAACATTGACGGGGAAATCCTCCAGATAAGGCCGGGTCCTCTGATTACCATGTACGAGTTCACCCCTGCTCCGGGGATAAAAATAAACAGGATTGTATCTCTCGCCGATGACCTCTCAATGGCTTTGAAGGCGTCACCCGTGAGGGTTGTCGCACCTATTCCAGGTAAAAATGCCGTGGGCATCGAGGTGCCGAATAAAAACAGGAGGATGGTTTTTTTAAAGACGATAATAGCCAGCAGCGCTTTTATCAATGCCTCAGCACCACTTACAGTGGGGCTTGGTACGGATATCGAGGGTGCGCCTATTGTAATCGACCTTGCAAAGATGCCGCACCTTTTAATTGCAGGTGCAACCGGCACGGGAAAGAGCGTAGGGCTCAACACCATGATACTGTCTCTGCTTTACCGGTGTTATCCTGACGAGCTCAAATTCATCATGATTGACCCCAAGAGGATAGAGCTGTCCCATTATGAAGGCATTCCGCACCTTCTGCATCCTGTCGTAACCGATTCGAGAGAGGCTCTGCCCATACTCAAATGGCTCATCTCCGAGATGGAAATGCGGTATCAGCTCTTCAAGGAGACGACTGTAAAAAGTCTGGACAGTTATAACAAGAAAATCAGATCACAGAATAAGAACGCCGAGACGACGCTTGCAATCAGGCATGAAGAAGGCGCCCAACTCGGCATTTTACCCAGGCTTGTTCTCGTGGTTGACGAGATGGCCGACCTTACCATGTCAAACCGTGAGACCCAGGAGTTCATAATAAGGCTTGCACAGATGGCTCGCGCAGCAGGGATACACCTGATTATGGCTACTCAGAGGCCCTCTGTAGATGTCGTTACCGGGCTAATAAAAGCGAACTTCCCGTCGCGAATTTCCTTCAGGGTGTCCCAGGGGGTCGATTCAAGGACGATACTTGACAGTAACGGGGCGGAACAGCTCCTTGGAAACGGCGATATGCTGTTCCTATCGCCCGGACATCAGGGACTCATGCGCATACATGGCGCCTATGTCACTGAGGATGAAGTTGACAGCGTGGTGAATTTTATCAGGGAACAGAAAGGCCCCGATTATGTATCGGATATCGAAGAGCACATACAGGCCCAGGTCAGGGATGAGGACGATGGCAGCAATGAAAACGGCAGCATTGACGAGGTCTATGATGAGGCTCTGGAGTTTGTGACACAGAAGGGCAGCGCTTCCATATCGCTTGTTCAGAGGCGTTTCAGGATAGGCTACAACAGGGCTGCGAGGATAATAGAGCAGATGGAAAGAGAAGGTGTAGTAGGACCGTCCGATGCGGCGGGTAAACCGAGAAAGGTGCTGGTGAAATCATATGGCAAAGAAATGGAAGAATAGTCTGATTGTATCTTTTTTTATTCTGGCGACGGGGACTGCCGCGTTTGCAGCGGGGATAGAGGACATACAGAAAAAGTATTCCGCATACAGGGATTTTGACGCAACGTTCAATCAGAGCACATATCAGGTGATTCTTAACAAGAACATAGATTTTACCGGAAAAATACTGTTCAAAAGGCCTGACGGCGTGCGCATGGACGTGTACAAGCCTCAGAAGCAGATTATTATCTTGAAGGGTAACAAGCTTGTTGTGGCGCTTCCCGATGAAAAAACCATGGCAGTGCAGGAGGTTCCGAAGGAGATAGCCACCCAGAATCTTCTGGCGTTTATTGCAGGAATATCGAGTCTCGACAAGGGATACAAGGTCAGGCAGGAAAAAGACCATTTTGTTCTGACTCCCAAAAACGGTTCGGGAGAGATCACCATATGGACGGATGAAGAAAGCATTATCAAGCGTGTCAAGCTTGTCGATTCGTCGGGCAACAGAAGCGACATCAGGATAAGCGATTACAGGTTCAATATCGGGCTCAAAGACAACCTTTTCGAGACGCCGGATTTGAACGCTCCGGCAAACGGAAAGAATTCTTCGGGCAACTGAGTCGGCATTTGATCTTCAGAGTGTCCGATTTCAGTTTGTTATTTGTTTTATGTTAAGGTTTTAAATTCAGCAGCACATGGCACACTTGCGATTTTATATCCGAATAATGAAAATTTATTTTTAAGGGGTGTTTTATGAAGACTGCAGAAAACAAATTTAAGACCAGCTTTAAAACCAGGATGCTTTATTCGACGACAAGCCTTGGTGTCTGCATTCCGGCTGAAGCTGTCTGGAGCGGTATAATCAGCTTTTATATAGTTGACATAATGAACCTTCCGGCTCCATGGTTTGCATGGTTCTGGGGTCTTTATACATTTTACAATGCAATCAACAATCCTGTTATCGGATATCTTTCAGACAGGACAAAATCAAGATGGGGAAGGCGCATACCCTATATCAAGTTCACTGCGATTCCATACATCCTGACTTTCATACTGATGTTCATGGCGCCTTTTGACGGCAAGACCGACAAGCTGTCCCTGATGATATATTTCATGATCATAGTCTTCCTTTGGGAAACGCTATATACGGCAATTGCAACAGGTTATTACGGACTGCTGCCTGAAATGTTCGATAATTACATTGAAAGAACGGATGTAGCGGCAAAAATGAACATAGTCCAGGGTATAGGACTGATCGTTGCTGTGGCCCTTCCCCCAAAATTAGTTGAAGTCTTCGGCCCTATTGCAACTGATATAGTGAACAGCCTTGGGATAACACTTCCTCCTATAATTTTAAAAACAATCGGCTGGCCTGCAATGGCCCTTGTTATGGGAGTTGTAAGCATAATATCTATTTATGTTGGAAAGACAGCCCTGTTTGAGGTCAAAGGCACTTCAGAGGAGAATAAGGTACCCTTCACCTCTGCTGTTAAAGCGACCTTTTTCAATAAAAGCTTTCTTGCAGCAGGGACTGCGCAGGCAATGAGGTTTTTCGGAACAGGGATTCTGACAATGGGGATGATGTACTATTTCAAATACTCTCTGGGCATCAAGGAAGGAGATACTACAATAGTCCTGGCAATTGTTTTTGTCGGAGCTACCCTTATGCTTTATCCATGGAGGCAATTAATAGCCCGCCATACAGATTCCAGAACAACCCTGATAATAGCCAACGCAATCATGATAGCGGCTGTAATCCCCTTCGGATTTGCCAAGTCAATGGCACTTGTTTATGTAAGCGCTGTTTTGATGGGCATAGGAGTATCCGGTCTGATTCTTATCGGCGATGTAATTATTTCAGAAGTTGTTGATGAGGATGAAGTCAAGATGGGAGAGCAGAGGGCCGGGATGTTCTTCGGTATGAGCGGTTTCCTGATTACCCTTAGCACGTTGCTTGTTTCAGCTGCGTTCGGAATTATACTGCCCCTGTTCGGTTATGATACCATGCTTGATAAGCAGCCGGAATCCGTCAATATGGGAGTAAGGGTTTTCATGACCGTGCCTGCCATTGTCGGTTTTCTGCTTGCCATACTTGCCCTTTATATTTATCCGCTTCACGGCCAGAAACTCAAAGATATAAAGGCAGCGCTTGATGCAAAAGAAAAGGCGAAGGTGCCTGCCGACTGACATTTTGCATGATGCCTGAGACTGCGATGTAAGATGTTTACCTATCAGAAGACAAATAGATATTTCGCCCAGATTGCCGACGGCATGGAGGAACTTGGCAAAGAGGAGCTTGCTTCGCTTGGAGCTGAGGATATCAATGTCGTCTTCAGGGGACTGTTCTTTACGGCAAACAGGGAAACCCTTTACCGCATAAATTACATGGCCAGACTGTGCACGAGAATACTTGCCCCTCTTATAACCTTCGATTGCCACAGCACAAAATATCTGTACAGGACAGCGCTCGGCATCGACTGGCCGGCACTGTTTTCAGTGAACCAGACTTTCTGCATATCGGCTAACCTTACCAACAGCAAAATCAGGCATTCGCAATATGCATCACTCTGTCTGAAAGATGCCATAGTCGACCAGTTCAGGGAGCGTTTTGATATGAGGCCAAATGTAGAGCGGATAAACCCTGACATCCATTTCAATCTGCACATAGACAGCAACAAGGCTACCATCTATCTGGACACATCAGGAGGGTCGCTTCACAGGCGGGGATACAGGAAAAATGTGGTCGAGGCGCCCATGCAGGAGAACCTTGCCGCAGCAATCATAAAACTCTCAGGCTGGGAAGGACAGACGCCTTTATATGACCCCATGTGCGGTTCCGGCACCCTGCTCTTTGAGGCCCTCATGCGATATTGCCATATCCCGACTGGATACAGGAGGGATAATTTCGGATTTTTCTTTCTTCCTGATTTCGATGATTCGCTCTGGGCGTCGGTTAAGGCCGGGGAGGATGCAATGGTGAGAGAGCTTCCGAAAGGCCTCATTTCAGGCAGCGATATTAACGAACAGGCGGTTGCTGCGGCGCGGTCAAACGCGAGGAATATTCCGGGGGGAAGGGCTGTGACATTTACAAGATCGGGCTTCATGGACCTGCCTGATCTCAATGATGCAACTATCGTTTGCAACCCCCCGTACGGCAGACGCATGGGATCGAAGGATGAACTGGGTTTTATGATGAAGGATTTCGGGGATTTTCTGAAGCAGCGTTGCAAGGGTTCAACCGCCTACATATATTTTGGAAACAGAGAGCTTATAAAGAAGGTGGGGTTGAGGTCGGCATTCAAGATACCGCTCAAAAACGGCCCGCTTGACGGCAGACTGGTGAAGTACGAGCTTTACTGATAAACGCGGCACAAATAAAAACGGCAGCAGGATTGTTCTCCATACTGCCGTCCTGTTTTAATTCATGAAAAAAGTCTTAAGCTGTCTTGGGAGGCTTTATCAGAATGGCTGCAATGATAATACCGAGAAGAGCAAGGCCTGCAGTCGGCCAGAATGCAAACTGAAGAGAACCGAATATGTCTTTTGCAAACCCAGAAATGAGTCCGCCAAGGATAGCACCTATGCCGTATGCGAAGAATACTACGCCGTAGTTCTTTGCATAATTTTTAATGCCGAAGAATGAGGCTGTCGAGGTCGGGGCTATTGCAAGCCATCCGCCGAGGCAGAGCCAGAACATTATGAATGATGCCACATAAAGTGCAACATCATTTTCCTTAGCCATAAGCATTATGCCTGAAGCAATTAGTATAAGCACAAGGTTCAGCAATGCAGCTGCTCTGGGGCTTGATTTGTCAATGATTGTTCCGAATAATGGCCTGCCCAGCGCATTGAAAATTGCGAATATGCCGACAAGTGAAGCGGCAAAGGCCTTGTCTATTTTAATGACTTCTGTTCCTACTGTGCTGGAAACACCAATCGCCATAAGACCTGCCAGGCTTCCGATCAAAAAGCACAGGAACACTCCCCAGTATGTGCCTGTCTTCACCATAGCCGCAGCATTAAGATCTGCTGCCGCAATCGTTCCTGCTGCAGGCGCCCAGCCTGAAGGTTTCCATCCGGCAACCGGGAATTTAAGCGGAAGGGACAGAAGGAAAATGATGAAGAGAAAAGCTATGCCGAAATATATGAATGTTGTTGAGAGGCCCGCCTTATCGAGAAGAACGCTTGCGATTTTTGCCGTAAGAAGGGCTGATCCTCCGAATCCTGCAACAGTAAGCCCGACCGCCAGGCCCTTTTTATCTGGGAACCATCGTGCTGCAACGGCAATCGGGCAGCCGTAGGCCAGTCCCACGCCGCTGCCTGCTATAACGCCGTATGTCAGTACCAGCATGTATATGTTTGTTGCAAATCCCGAAAGGAACCACCCTGCTCCCACGATAATCCCGCCGATGATGGTAAGATTTCTGGGGCCGAGCTTTTCCATAAGCCCGCCTCCGAAAAACATTGTAACCGCAAAGAACGCCAGGAATATCATGAACGGCAGGTTGCTCTGGAAGGACGATATCTTGTTGATGGACAAGAGAATTTCCATCTTATCAGGAGAAAGGCCTTTAAGGTAGGCTACAAAGGCATCTGCTTTGAATGTGTCCTTAGCAGGGTCGAGCTGGAATATCTCGATGATGTAAGGTGTGTCGAGTGATGAATGCCTTGCCATGAGCTCATCGGCCTTTTCCTTTTTCAGACCGTATATTTTTCCCAGGAGCTCCTTGCCGTTTTTGTCCTGGTTGATTGCATCCACCTCAGGGATGGCGACAACGGCGGTAATCGTGTTGAAATACTGTTCAACAGGCTTTTTGAATACGCTGTACGCATATACAGTACCGAGACACAAGTTTATAACCAACCCTAAAATAACAAGCAGCCATCTTCCCGATTCGGGTTTCATCCCGAACAGTTTTGTATCCTCCGACATAAAAATATCCTCCCCTGAAATTTAAGAAATTAGCGACGGACTATATTGAATTAAGGGTTCCAATGTCAACCGGGAAAGTCACATAGTAAAAGGGGAAAAGAGAAGCTCGAGTGCCAGCACTGTTATCAGGTCGTTTACAAAACATGCCCCGAGTATGCCTTTGCTGAAATCGGTTTTACTAAAACCAGTCTCAAGCGTAACGGCGTAAACAACAGCCATTGATGTTGTTGAAAGTGCAACGCCGCACAAGAGGTTTGCCTGTGCATTCCAGAGCAGGACATAGTAAGCAATAGCTGCTCAGCCAAGAAATGGTGCAATGAAACCTATCATTCCGATCAGTGAGACTTCCCTGATCTTTTTTATTACATCAGGATCGAGTTCGGCTCCTGCCAGAAGGCCGACACATATCGATAGATATGCGCAGGTTATAAGCTATTATCGATGATAATACGGCAAGCCCGAGCCAGGATGAAGCTATAAGAAATAGATGTTCCATAATTAAGTCACTGATTTTTAGTTATTAAGATATGCTGAGAGTTCAGTCATCAGTTTCCTTATTTCTTCAGTCCGGCCATGAGTACCTGAAAGCAAAGTCTCCATGGTTGAGATCTCTTCTTTGATGTATTTCAGCGTCTGCTTGAACATCCCTTCAATTACCTTGTTGATCCTTTCTTCCCATTGTGCAGCGAGCCGGGAAAGGTTTACCTCTACTGTCCAGGGGATTTCTTTCAGAAAGTGTCTTTCAAAGAGTCTTCTGAAAATAAACATCGGGATCAAAAACCATAACTGGTCGATGTGGTTTCCAAAAGCAAAAATAACCTTAATGTCAGGATTTGCAGGCTCAACCAGGTCTATCTTCCAATCAGGTTCAGCCAGCTTCACGCCCAGCACTTTTTCGATAGTATCTTCAAGGATCATTCTGAATATTTCGAGCTGCCTGATCAGGCTTGCATGCGCATTATTAAGCGTTCCAAGGAAGTTCCCCTTTTCTTTATTAGATATCAACCGGATTTCCCGTGACATGGCTTCATTCAGCCATTCATTATATAATCTGGTCATCTTCCACAGGTTTACTTTCCAGGAACCCATCTGAGCTGATAATTCATCTGTGAGTTTTACTGTAAGAGGACGTTTAAACTGATTTAGATAATTTGCGAGAAGATTTCTGGTCTGGTGCTGAGCGTCTCTGACTAAAACGGTTAGTTCATGATTGATCTGATTATAGTTTATTTTTTCATTAATTATGAGTTTATGAAGAGACTGCCTATCCCTGTCGCTCTCAAGAGATGTCTTCAATGCTATTTCCAGATATGAAATACATGATTTCAACAGTGACTGGATCTTGTGATTTAAAATATGTTTGAATTCTTTATCCCTGTTCAATGACAATCCTATCAACAATCCGGCTTCTATTACGTGTTTAAAGAATTCGGTATTTGATCGAGTCGAATAAAGGAAGATTGGGAACTCATGATTTAATTCCCTCATTAAGGTCAGCTTGAAGAAATTCACCACCTCGTTCTGCTGGTCAGTTGTAAGGAGATCGGCTTTTGTCAGAACAATCACAACATTCGGGGTATGATTCATTAAATCGCTTGCAAGTTCCAAATCGTGTTCCGAGAGCGGTCTGTCGGCGCTTATCGTAAGAATTGCGGCCCCGACTTCAGGCAGCCAGTTAATCGACGTCTTCTTGTGATATTTAAATATGCTTCCCATGCCGGGGGTATCGACAAGACGCAAACCTGCATAATCAGCCAGAGCCGGAAGTTCTATATCAACGATATCAACATTTTTAATATTTGCAGGGTTACTGGTCTCTGAAATATACTCTTCAAGGTTTTGGATGCTGACCTCGATTTTTGTCCCGTTAAAATATGTTATTATTGCACGTTCGGCAGCGCCGTATTGAAGCCGTGTAATAACCGTTGTTACTGGAATAACACCAACCGGAAGAATTATTTTTCCTACCAGGCTGTTAATGAAGGAACTCTTGCCGGCCTTGAATTGCCCCAGAACAGCAACATCAATAAGTGCGTTTTTTTTAAGCAATGATTTACAGACTTCAATCTGGCGGTTAAGGGAAATAAGTTTGTACTTAGAAGCTGTAATCTGAATTTTCTCGAACAGTTCGTTCATGGTTGATGCCGGTGAATCTATTAATGGTTGTTCCACAAATAACTCCTGATTGTTTCATGTAGGAGTTATCAGCCTGAGGCGGTTATATGGGGAACTCCATCCCCTGAACACTGTCTAATAGAACTCTGAGAGACGGTCAATGATAATAATAAATTTTGTATAGTCATTTTAATATCACTTTGAAAATATTGAGTAAAAAAGTGAATGATGTTACATTTTCATATTCTAAGTTATATCTTGCAAGAACCACGGTTTGAGGGTATGCCATTTCAGATATAAATAATTAAAAGATTATTAAGGGAGGGGTTTATGGGCAGTAACGAGAATCTCGAAAGCAAACGATGGGGAATTGCAATGGCTGCGATTGTAATGCAGCTGTGCCTGGGCACCGTGTACGCATGGTCGGTCTTCAAGAAGCCGTTGATGCAGGCTCACGGATGGGAAGAAGCAGCTACACAGTACACCTTCATGATCTTCATGTTCATGATAGGATGTGCCGCTGCATTCGGCGGTATGCTCGTCGATAAAAAAGGGCCTAAATTCGTTGCAACGCTTGGCGGTGTGCTTTTCGGTCTGGCTACCCTGCTTGCCGGTGTTGCCGATCAGATAGGCAGCCTGCCTCTCTTATACCTTTCCTATGGTATTATCGGAGGACTCGGTAACGGTTTCTGTTATGTTACGCCGATTGCGACACTCATCAGGTGGTTCCCGGATAAGCGCGGCCTTGTCACCGGCCTTGCGGTCATGGGGTTCGGCATGGGCGCATTTTTCATGGGGCAGATCGCTCCCATGATGATCGGGTCGTTCAAGGGTGGTCTCACGGCCTCCGGTGTAGCCCTTACATTCTATATATGGGGCGTCATTTTCCTTGTCCTTGTTGTAGGTTCAGCATTGTTTTTCAAGAATCCGCCTGCAGGATGGCTGCCTGCAGGGTTTACACCTTCAGCCAGCACTGTCTCGGCGGCAGATTCCCTTATGCTCGGCCAGGCGGCAAAGACCCCTCAGTGGTGGATGCTCTGGGCCATGTTATTCCTGAATGTCTCTGCAGGTCTGGGACTTATCTCACAGCTCTCTCCTCTTGCGCAAGATTACTACAAACCACTTGTTGATGCTTCATTAACAGGGGAGGCATTGGTAAAGAAGCTTGCAGCCATGGGCGGCCTGGTAGTGGCAATTTCAGCCATATTCAACGGGCTTGGAAGACTCTTCTGGGCCAGCATGTCGGATAAGATAGGAAGAAAAGGCGTTTTCGGAACGATGTTTGCGTCCCAGGCAATAATTTATATCCTTATTGCGATGGGAATTCTTTCCAACTACTGGGTATTCCTTATTGCAGCATGCTATCTCCTTGCATGCTACGGCGGCGGCTTTGCCACAATGCCCGCGTTTGCGGCTGACAACTTCGGACCCGGCTACATAGGCAAGGTGTACGGCTTCATGCTTACCGCCTGGGCATGTGCAGGCCTTCTCGGCCCGTTCGTATTTGCAAAATTCAAAGGCCAGGCCCTTTATATTGCAGCTGTTCTGCTTATTATCGGACTTGTGATAGACCTGTTGTTTAAGAACAGGTCTAAAAAGGCTGCGGCATAAAATAAAAAAGCGGGCTTTGGCCCGCTTTTTTTCTTCAGATAAAATCCCTTTACAATAAGGCAGTTTTCCCTCATAAAATCAGGAATACAAATATTGAGGGAGGTCTCTTTGTCAAAAGAAATAATTGCACAGTTATTAAAAAATAATGAAATGTTTGTTGCCGGGCACGACGAAAACTATTTCAAGTCCCATTCAACTTCTCAGCAGCCTAAGATAACGCTTGTTTCCTGCTGCGATTCCCGCGTTCAGCCCGGAATAATCGAGCCTGACCCGATAAACAAGATATTTACAGTCGAGACAATCGGCAATCAGATGACATCTGCGCAGGGTTCGGTTGACTACGGCGTACTTCATTTACACACCCCGGTGCTTATGATCATGGGGCATACCGACTGCGGAGCAGTCAAGGCATTCATGAAAGGTTATGAAAAGGAGAACGATGCGATCAAGCGGGAACTGGACAATATGAAGCCGTCGCTCAAGGCCCCTGCTGCTGATGCGGATTTCAATGCGGAGCTTATAAGCAATGTCAGAAAAAATCTCGATTATCAGATAGGTGTTGCAGTCGACAGATATTCAAAGTTTATAGAAGAGGGAACTCTTGCCGTAATCGGATCGATATATGATTTTCAGAATGCCTTCGGCAAGGGATACGGGAGGCTCCTGATAAGGAGCATTAATGGAAAAACCGGCCTGAAAAGGGAAGATATGATTGCCTGCGGCGTTGATCTGAAAGATGCAGTTGATTAGGATGGAGGGGTAAAAATCACGTGACCCTGGAAGAAATAAAAAATGAGATAAACGGGGAAGTAATCGTAGGGGCTGAGAAGCTTTCAATCGATCTGAAGACGGCATTCGCAGCAGATCTTATGAGCGATGTACTTGCCTTCGCAAGGTCAGGCTGCCTGCTGATAACCGGACTCACGACCGCGCAATCGGTCAGGACAGCTTTTGCACTGGATATCGCAGCTATAGTTATATGCCGGGGCAAGACACCTCAGGAACAGGCTATAGATATAGCAAAAGAGCTTCATATCCCGATTATCAGGACTGATTACATAATGTTCGAAACATGCGGGATACTTTACAGGGCGGGAATTTGCGGCTGCATCAGAGAGGTCTGCAGCGGAGATAATACCTGTGGTGTCTGAAAAAAACTTCGGGGGATATTTCACCGTCAAGGGCCGGGAGTTCATTGATGCAGGGCTTATTTCAAGTCAGATAAAAAAGGTATTGAAGGATCACGGTGTCCCGGAAGAAGCGGTAAGAAAAGCGGCGGTCGTGGCATTTGAGGCCGAGGTGAACATCATCTCCTATGCGGATGTCGGGACAATATCATTCATTGTTGAAAACGGCACAATCACCATCGAAGCCACAGATAAAGGCGCAGGTATTCCAGATATAAAAAGGGCGCTGATAGAAGGTTTTTCAACGGCTGACGACCAGGTTAGAGAAATGGGTTTCGGGGCTGGAATGGGGCTTCCGAACATAAAGAAGTTTTCAGATATATTCGAGATAAATTCAGAAGTCGGCAAGGGTACTACCGTTAAAAGCATAATAAAAATATCTTAAATAGGACGTACTTTAATATGAATGTAAAGACAATTGTCGAAAGTCTGGGTCTTGATGTTTTCTGCTGCGGTGAAATGCTTGACAGGCCTGTCGACGGAGGCTACTCGGGCGATTTGTTGAGCGATGTCATGGCAAACGCCAGAAAGGACAATGTTTGGATCACAAGGCAGGTCCACCAGAATACCGTTGCCGTTGCAACGCTTAAGGAGCTTTCCGCGGTTATTGTAGTTCAGGGCGCCAAACCCGATGATGACACCCTGAGCAAGGCCGTAAAGGAGAGTGTCCCAATCCTTGGCAGCAGTCTGTCCGCTTTTGAAGTCACCGGCAGGATATTCAAACTCCTCGGGGCTTCCTAGGGACCTCATTTTTTTAGAGGCAGGATGATGCGAAAATTTTCCTGCGACCTTCATATACATACATGCCTTTCTCCCTGTGCCGAACTCGACATGCACCCTTCCGTAATTATCAGAAAGGCACTTGAAAATAAAGTTGATGTCATAGCGGTATGCGATCATAATTCATCTGAAAATGTGCCTTATGTCATGAACGCTGCGAAAGAAACCGGTCTGGTTGTCCTTCCCGGCATGGAAGTGACGAGTATGGAAGAGGTTCATACAATAGCACTTTTTAAAACCCTTGAAGAGCTTCTCAATTTCCAGAAGATTGTTTATGAAAACCTGAAAGGTAAAAATGACGAAGATGTATTCGGTGTGCAGGCTATCGTTAACGAAGAGGGAGAAGTGGAAGGTTTCAATCCCCGTTTACTGATAGGTGCTACAGGACTTTCCCTGAATTCTGTTGTGGATGCTATCCATGACTGCAACGGCCTTGCCATTGCCTCGCATATAGACCGTGAGAGTTTCAGCGTGCTCGGCCAGCTCGGGTTTGTCCCTCCTGACACGCTTTACGATGCGCTCGAGATATCCGCAAGAACGGGAATAAAAAAAGGGAGAGAACTTTATCCCGAACTGTCCGGCTACACATTTGTCACGTCATCAGATGCCCATTTTACAACGGATATCGGCAGTTCGCCGACAGGGTTTTATATCGAAACCCCGAGCTTTGATGAAATCAGGATGGCACTTAAAGGCGAGGGTGGAAGGTATGTTCTGGAGGGGCAATGATCGAGCTCGCGCTTCATATACTTGACATCTCGCAGAATTCATTGAGAGCCGGTGCAAGCCTGGTCGAGATATCGCTTATTGAAGATATGATAAACGACAGGCTTACCATAAGCATAAAGGACAACGGTTGCGGCATGAATGCCTCCGAGGTTGAAAAGGCACTCGACCCATTTTTTACAACAAAAAAGGTGAGGAGGATAGGACTCGGTCTTCCCATGCTCAAACAGGCCGCCCTTCAGGCGGATGGAGATTTTATAATCGAATCCGAACCCGGCAGAGGGACTCTGATCTCGGCAGAATTCAGACATTCACATATCGACAGGCAGCCCACAGGCGATGTTGCAGGCGCGATTGTCGCACTTATTCTTGAAAGGCCGGACGTCGACATTCTTTTTACTTACAGGAAGGATGCTTATGAATATATTCTTGATACCCGGGAAATCAGGGAGACACTTGAGAGTGTCCCTTTGAACAATATGGATGTAATAGGGTATATAAGGGACAGCATCAGGGAAGGCATTTCACAGCAGCCGGATTAACGAGAGGGAAAGTATTATGGATATCAAATCCTCGAGATGGAAGCGCTTTCTAAGGCCCAGCATTGCCAGACGCATGGCTCTCACGCTTACGCTTTTCGGCATTGTTATCGGATATCTGGCGTTTATAATACTGTTCGCACTTGGGACCGGCGATATCGTAAACCTTGTAACCAGAAGATTCGAAGACAGCATTTACTCGCTTTTCCCGGATAACAGAGGGGATGGCCTTCTGGGCCTGCTGGATGTCAAAGACCAAGATGCATTGAAGGCGGTAAACCTGTTTGCAGAATTCTCATCGGGCATGAATTCCATTAACGATATAAAACTTTATTATAAAGCCCTTGGCGTCTGGTACGGAATATACATGGGAGACGACAATATCTTTCATGCGGAAGAGATGAAAGAACCTGATACAATCAGGAAACTCGAACAGAGCCTCACTGGCAGAAAGATATCGTTATCCAGAGTCAATTTCGGATTTTCGGACACGCTGAACGTAACAGACAACCTTACAAGACCTGTAGACAAATACAGTTATGTACTCACATACAGCATAGCCAGGCCGTCCATAATCGAATTTATAAAAAAGAACCCGGGCCAGAACATACTGTTCTGTATCCTGCTTCTGCTTTGTTCGTATCTGATAGGCCTTCTTTTCGGCAGGGGAATTGTCAAGCCTGTTGAAGAACTTTCCCGTGAAGCCAGAATCATTGCATCAGGCAACTTCGAGCGGGAGTTCCATACAAAGAACAAAGATGAGATAGGCAAACTCGCAGACTCGCTCAATTCAATGGCCGCGAGCATTCGCGTAGCCATGAAGGAGCGCGAAGATCTGATGTTCGGCATCCTGACCGCACTCACCCGTTCGATCGACGCGAAGTCACGCTGGACCGCGGGCCACAGTGAGAGGGTTACGAGGTATACGATGATGATCGGCTGGAGGCTCGGCCTCAGCGATGAGGTCATGGACAATCTCATTGTTTCTGCTGTCCTCCATGACATAGGCAAGATAGCTGTACCCGAAGCTATCCTGGACAAGCCCGGAAAGCTCACTGAAGAGGAGTTTTCCATAATCAAGGGCCATCCTGCTGCAGGGGCCGGAATAATCAGGAACATCCCTTCGTACGACAACATCCTTTCCGGCATACTGTACCACCATGAACGCTGGGACGGCAAAGGCTATCCGGAAGGGCTCAAGGGGGAATCGATACCCTTGTTTGCAAGGATAATAGCAGTGGCCGATGTCTATGACGCCATCACTGAAGACAGACCCTACAGGAAAGCCATGACCAGGGAAGAAGTGACGGTCTTCATTAAAGACAACAGCGGGAAGATGTTCGACCCTGATATAGCAGAGGCATTCCTCTCGATAATAGAAGAGTCCGACACATGGCCGGTACGTTGATAAAAAGCGTTTTCATGCGGGATCAAAGCCAGAAAACAGACATTTGACATTTCATTGCACCATGCTATAGCTTTGGTCTTCTCCGTGCTGCAAATGCACGGGCGATGATTGAATTTCAGCAGGGAATTGAAGTTTTTTTAAGTATATCGCCAGGAGATAACTATGGATAAAAGCAAGCTTGAACCGGTAAGATTCGTCACGGCGGCAGCCCTTTTCGACGGGCACGACGCCTCAATCAATATCATCAGAAGAATCCTGCAGGATGCAGGCGCCGAAGTCATACATCTCGGTCACAACAGGGGTGTCAATGAGGTCGTCCGCGCAGCAATCCAGGAGGGCGCCCATGCAATCGCTATGAGCTCTTATCAGGGCGGGCACATGGAATTCTTCAAATATATGATAGACCTCCTCAAGGAAAACGGGTGCGGATACATCAAGGTCTTCGGCGGCGGAGGCGGTGTGATAGTGCCCGAGGAAATAGCCGAACTCCATGCCTATGGTGTGGCAAAGATATATTCCCCGCTGGACGGTAAAAAGATGGGTTTAAGGGGAATGATCGACCATATGATTTCAATCGCCCGTAATGTCAGGATTCCGGATGTAGAAGGCGATATGGCCGCTTTGAAGAACAGAAATCAGGCGGAGATAGGACGTCTCATTAGCCTGGCGGAAGCGAACGTAATGGGCTTCGGCAAACGCTATGAAGAGATCAGGCGCCATATAAGACCCGCAGAAGGCATACCTGTTGTTGGTATTACGGGTACCGGAGGTTCAGGCAAGAGCTCATTCATTGATGAGATGGTACGCCGGTTCATTGAATTTTATCCGGACAAGACGATTGCGATAATCTCGGTGGACCCGTCACGCTCAAAGAGCGGAGGCGCCCTGCTGGGAGACCGCATCCGTATGAATTCAATCGAAAACGGCAGGGTTTTCATGCGCTCCATGGCGACAAGGCTTTCGAAGGACGAGCTCTCAATAGCCATCAATGATGCGATAGATATAGTGAAAGCCGCAGGCTATGACATGGTTATGGTTGAAACCAGCGGTATCGGCCAGGGGGATGCGGCCGTGTCAAAAATCAGCAACTGCTCTATATATGTAATGACGAGCGAATACGGAGCACCTTCGCAGCTAGAAAAGATCGATATGCTCGACTACGCGGACATGGTTGTGCTCAATAAGTTCGAACAGCAGAAGGCCCTTGATGCGCTCAGGGACGTGAGAAAGCAGTATATGAGAAACCATGAGCTCTTCGAAAAATCCGAAGAGGACATGCCTGTTTTCGGCACCGTAGCAAGCAGGTATGACGACAGGGGCTCTGACAGGGCGTTTGCCTTCATGATGAAACTCGTGGCTGAAAAAGGCGGCGTCAAATGGAACCTCCCAGCAATGCCGGAAGAGATAAAGGAAAAGCCGAAGCCCGGGATCGTGCCTCCTGACAGAGAGCAGTACCTCAGGGAAATAGCAGGTGCGGTAAGGTCATATCATAAGCATACTGACGAGGCTTCAGACTATATAAGGAAATATACGGTGCTCAAAGACATGGCAAGTGACGCCACCGGGGCTGACAAAAACAGTCTTGCAGGGACGCTGCAAAAGATGGAATCACATATAAGTCAGGAAGATAAAAAACTCATTAAAGACTGGGAGACCCAATCAAAACACTATGCTGCAAAGACCTACAGCTACTCCGTCAGAGGCAAGGAGATAAAGGTTCCCCTAAAGAACGCCACACTCTCCGGTCTCGAAGTGCCCAGGGTCGCCCTTCCCGATTACAGGGACAAAGGAGAAATATACAGGTGGGTCAGGAAAGAGAATATCCCGGGCTCGTTCCCGTACACGTCAGGCGTATTTCCATTCAAGCGCGACTGGGAAGACCCGAAAAGGCAGTTCGCAGGCGAAGGCACTCCGGAGCGCACCAACAGGCGTTTCCACTACCTGTGCAGAAACGACGATGCCAAGAGGCTTTCAACCGCATTCGACAGCGTGACGCTATATGGCGAAGACCCTGACGAAAGGCCGGACATCTTCGGCAAGATCGGCGAAAGCGGGGTCAGCATATGCACTTTCGAGGACATGAAAAAGCTCTATGCAGGGTTTGACCTGTGCTCGCCTCTCACAAGCGTTTCAATGACCATCAACGGGCCTGCCCCTATTATGGCTGCGTTCTTCTTTAACACTGCCATAGACCAGCAGGTGGAGAAGTTTGAAAAGGAAAACGGCCGCAAACCCGGCAAAGATGAACTCGCCAGTCTGAAGAAATGGGTCATGTCTAACGTCAGGGGTACGGTCCAGGCTGATATATTAAAGGAAGACCAGGGCCAGAACACCTGCATTTTCTCAACCGAATTCGCTCTTAAAATGATGGGCGACATACAGCAGTACTTCATCGATAATGACGTAAACAATTTCTACTCGGTCAGCATAAGCGGCTACCACATAGCCGAGGCCGGCGCCAACCCTGTCAGCCAGCTTGCATTCACACTGGCCAACGGTTTCACCTATGTCGAGTATTACATGTCCAGGGGCATGGATGTGACCGAGTTCGCCAAGAACTTCTCATTCTTTTTCTCGTCCGGTATGGATGCGGAGTACAGCGTGCTTGGAAGGGTCGCCCGAAGGATATGGGCCATAGCCATGAGAGACCTCTACAAGGGAGACGAAAGGGCGCAGAAGCTCAAGTATCACATCCAGACTTCAGGCCGTTCTCTTCACAGCATGGAGATGCAGTTCAACGATATAAGGACTACGCTTCAGGCCCTGACCGCGCTGAACGACAACTGCAATTCGCTCCATACGAACGCATATGACGAAGCGGTCACCACGCCCACCGAGGAATCGGTGCGACGAGCAATGGCGATACAGCTCATCATAAATAAGGAGTTCGGACCTTCAAAGAACGAGAATCAGGCGCAGGGCTCCTTCTTCCTCGAATGGCTTACAGATGCTGTTGAAGAGGCGGTACTTCAGGAATTCGAGCGCATCAGCGAAAGAAAAGGCGTGCTCGGTGCAATGGAAGTCCATTACCAGAGGGCGAAGATTCAGCAGGAGTCGCTTCATTATGAGCACCTCAAGCATAACGGCAAACTGCCGCTCATCGGGGTAAATACTTTCGAGAACCCCGAGAACGAGGGCCAGGAGGACAGGCCCGGCGCCTGTGTTGCATTGACCCGGGCGACGAATGAAGAGAAGATGGCACAGCTTAATAACTTGAGGGCCTTTCAGAAGAGGCACAGGCAGAAGGCGCCCCAGGCGCTCAAACGGTTGAAGGAAGTCGCACTTGCAGGCGGCAATATTTTCGAAGAGCTTATTGATACTGTGCGTGTCGCCAGCCTGGGCCAGATAACAGCCGCATTATACGAGATCGGAGGCCGCTACAGGAGGAACATGTGAGCGGGATAGGAAAAGGCTGCGTTCAAATATACACGGGAAACGGCAAGGGCAAGACTACTGCGGCGCTGGGACTGGCATTGCGTGCTGCAGGCCACGGACTGAAAACCATCATCATTCAGTTCATGAAGGGCCAGCATTACGGTGAGCTTGACAGCGTGGAAATGCTCGGCGGCCTTGTAACGATAGAACAGTTCGGCCACCCTCAGTTCTGCAAACTCACAGACCCGCCCGATGAGGCCGATGTAAAAAGGGCTCAGGCGGCGATAACAAGGATAAAGGAAATCGTCAAAGGAAAACTCTGCGACATACTTGTCCTTGACGAGGTGATGACCGCAATTATGTTCAACCTCATAACCGAGGCCCAGGTCTATGAGATAATAAGATCAAGGCCATCCGGCATGGAGCTTGTTCTCACAGGCCGCAGTGTAAATACCAACCTTTATGATGCAGCGGATCTGGTCACCGAGATGCAGGATATAAAGCATTATTATAACAAAGGGGTTCAGGCGAGGAAAGGTATCGAAAGCTGATGCAGAGCGTTATAACTTCACATACCATTGTCGCTCCTTGATTCGTCGCTGCGACATACGTTAAAAGTATGTCTCACTCCTCATCGTCGTCGCTTCGCGGTCTGTATTGTTCTAACGCTCTGCATGCTTTGATAACATTGGTCTAACTTGTAAACTTATGCGCCGTAATTGATTACCAGATTGTGTTCAGCCCCTTTATCTTTTTCAGCAATGAATCGCTTGTGACAACCGGACATTTATTTGTCAGTGCGGTTGCGGCAATTATCCTGTCTGCAGGGTCATTGTGTTCAAAGTGCTTATATGAAGCTGAAAGGTATGCAATTGAAGGTGTAATCGCCAGCGTTTTGATTCCCCTCGAATCCAGCATGCTTCTCAAAAAATCATCGGTTGCGGTGCCGGTGGAAAGTCTGCCTTTTTCTATCAGCATGGCTATCTCCCAGAGCGAAATATCCGAGCAGAACAGTTCATTTCTTTCGTCGCCTTCTTCAATCGTCCGTGCAGCTTTTTTACTTAATCTTTCCGGAGTGAGCGCATCAAAAATAAGGGCGCATGTATCAAGCAGGATCACTTCAAGGCCTCCCATGATTCACCCAGGGGCGACGTGACATCGCCTACCACACATTTAGTCCTCATCGACAGGAGCTTCTTCTTCGCACTTTCCTTTTTGTCCGCCACAGGGATTATCTGGGCAATGGCTTTTCCCCTTGATGTGAGAGTCATTTCTTCACCGGACTTTACTTTGCCTAAAAACGACTGGAGATTGCTTCTGAACTCGCTGACGTTTACTACCAGCATAGGTCCTCCTGAAAGACTTATTGTACAAAACAGTTGTACAATTAAATTCAGATGTCAATATGAAAAATGCTGATGAAGGGTAACCGTTCTTAATATATTTTCGCTGGTAATGCGATTATGATATAAAAAGAATAGACTTTTTTGGGTGATGTTGATCGGCTTATTAGATTTGATATTTAATCATCTGAATATTGAAAATGCAATGAACGTTCCTCTATATCCGGCTGATTTCTTCGATGGCCGGATCATATATTTCAATATGAATGTTGCCATAATGCACACATTGTAATATCTTATAAAACAAATGAAGAGCATAAACTGGAATACGGAAAAGAGCAGAGCTCTTAAGTCATCAAGGGGTATTTGTTTTGAGGATGTGGTTTTTTATATTGGAAGGGGCGATATATTAGATGATTATCTGCATCCCAATCAGCAGGCCTATCCCGGACAGCGGATTATGGTCATCGGTATTGCCGGTTACGCTTATCTTGTCCCTTATGTTGAGGATGAGGAAAATTTGTTTCTGAAAACCATTATTCCAAGCAGGAAGGCAACTCAAAGATATCTTGGAGAAAAATATGAAGACTAAATTGACGAAAGAAGAAAAGGAAATACTTGACAGCTTCGAGAAAGATGAATGGGTCCCCGTTGCAAACCTTGGTAAAAGAAAGAAAGAGTTGATTGCGTATGCCCGCAATACACTGCGAAAAGACAGGAGACTGAATATACGTATTTCTGAAAGAGACCTTCTTGAACTTCAGAAAAAAGCGGTTAATGAAGGCCTCCCTTATCAGACTTATATATCAAGCATCATCCATAAATTCATTAATGGATCTCTGGTTGATGCAGGAAAATAAAAGGCCAACCATATAATCCAGCGGATCGCAAAAAGCCGCTCCTGCTGAAGAGTTTGTCAGGCAGTAACTGAATCTGTTCACACACGAAAGGAGATTTTATTTAATGGACATTCCACGGATATTCAACATCACTGAAAGTGCTCACCGCATCCATAACCCGTTCACACCCGAAAAGC
>CAYNVT010000059.1:0-4218 GCA_964400685.1 uncultured Bacteriovoracaceae bacterium
GAGACTCAATGATGTACCGGAAGAAATTGTGCACAAGACCAAGCTCTGTCTGCTGGACTATGTCGCAAACATCTATGGCTCTCTTGAGCTCGATGCCGTCAAATCGGTGGTTTCATATATGCGCACACTCGGATGCAATGGACCGGCCAGCGCACTGGGATGCGGTTTTAAGACCTCGCTGCCAAGCGCGGCATTCATCAACGGCACTACAGCGGAAGCGATAGAGGCGCAGGACGGCCTGAGATTCGGGGGAAACCACCCTGTATGTGCAGTCATGCCAGCTGCCTTCGCTCTGGCTGAGGCGAACAATTCATCAGGCGTTGAATTTCTGGAAGCGATAATCTCTGGCTATGAGGCAGCCGACCGGGCCGCAGCAGCCATGCACCCATATCATACCCTTTCGGGTTTCCTTCCCACAGGCACCTGCGGGACATTCGGCGCAGCAGCTGCTGCGGCAAAGCTGATGAAACTCGATCCGGCAGGTATGCTCAATGCATTAGGCAATGCCGGTTACCTTCTGCCGATTTCCATGGCCGAGCAGCTCATGGGAGGATATACAATCAAGATAGTCCAGGGAGGACAGGCTGCAAGCGCCGGAATTACAGCGGCGGGACTTGCAGCAGAAGGCATCACGGGCTGCCCGGAAGTCCTGGAAGGGTCGTCATTGAAAGGCGGCTTCACACAGATTACATCCAAGGTCGACCCGAAACCCGAACGCATAATTGAAAAGCTCGGCGAACACTTCACCATGGCAGACCTTTATTTCAAGCCGTTTACCGCGTGCAGACATACTCACGGCGCCGCACAGGCGACACTTGGACTGTTGAGGGACAATAGATTTTCCCATGCCGATGTCGAAAGAGTTGACGTCGCCACATACGGTATGGCGGAAGTGGCAGTCGGCAAGGGCATGCCTGAAAACGGCACCATAGTATCCGCCCAGTTTTCCATTCCCTATGTCGTTGCAGCCTGCCTGATCGACAACGAACTCGGCCCGCTGCAGCTTACGGAAAAGCGCATAACAGATCAGGAAATGCTTGCCCTGTCCAGAAAGGTATTTGTGAAAGCAGACGACGAACTCAATAAAGTATATCCGGAGAAAACATCGAGCAGGGTCGAGATAACCCTTAAAAACGGAGAAAAGTTATCGAAGCAGGTCGACATCCCGAAGGGTGACCCGAGAGACCCAATGGATCAAAAAGATCTTATTGAGAAGATAAGAAGGTTTGCAGGAGAACGTTTCGCATCGAGAATAGACAAAGTTTCGTCCATGATAATGGATATCGAAAATCTTAAGGATATAAAGGCCCTTGCAGAGGCCATATAATAAAGACAAGGAGAACATGATGGATTTCAACCTTAACGACGAACAGAAAATGCTTATTGACACACTCAGGACGATGGGGGAACGCGAAAAATTCAAAGACCTCGCAAAGCACATTGATGCAACAGGCGAATTCCCCTATCACCTGATGCCTAAATACGCCGAGATGGGCCTTCTCGGAATGACGCTCTCTCCTGAATACGGCGGCGGCGGACAGCCGGGAATCAATGCAATACTTGCCATAGAGGAACTGGCGAAATATTCACCCATGATAGCGGCACCCGTATTCGAATCAAATGTCGGACCGGTAAGGGTCATTGATATATTCGGAACAGACGAGCAGAAACGCTCCATCATTCCCGATGTCTGCAAGGGAGAGAAAAGTGTTTCGGTCTGCATGACCGAACCTGCAGTCGGCTCGGACCTGACTGCGCTGGGAACAAATGTCGTTGAAGACGGCGACGACTATATCCTTAACGGCCGCAAGACATTCATTACTGGTGGCGGGCATGCCAGCCATTACATGGTCTATACAAGGTTCGGCGACATCAAAGGCTATAAAGGTATAGGCGGAATTATCGTCGAAAAAGGCATGCCGGGCTTTTCTTTCGGCAAACAGGAAGAATTCATGGGCTTAAGGGGCATGCCCTCATGCGACCTGATCTTTGAAGACGTAAGGGTGCCTAAAAAGAACACAGTCATCGGACAGGGCGATTTCTCCAAGCTCATGACCACATTCGACATCGAACGCTGCGGCAACTCGGCCATGTGTCTCGGTGTGGCCGCCGGAGCCCTTGAAGAGGCAAAAAATTACGCACAGCAGAGAAACGCCTTCGGGAGACCCATATGCGAATTCCAGGCTATTCAGTTCATGACAGTGGACATGGCCATGAAACTGGATGCGGCAAGGCTGCTTGTCTACCGTGCGGCATGCGGGGCCGGCCAGGGGCTTCCTTCCATCTACGAAGCCTCGATGGGCAAATGCTTTGCCAATGAAATGGTCATAGAGGTGACGAACACTGCAATGCAGATTCTGGGAGGCTACGGATACAGCAGGGAGTTTCCAGTGGAAAGGATGCTCAGGGACGGCCGTGCCTGGTGCGTCGCAGGCGGCACGGTGCAGATGCTCCGCATAACTCTCGCAAGTTTCCTCTATGGACGCCGCTTCGACCAGAGAAAAGGGAAATAGGATAAAGGATAGTGGTGAGTCAAGAGTGGTGAGTGGTGAGCAGAAAGAATAAAGAAACATCGTCTTTGCATGGACTCACAATGACCGCATTGCTTTTTTCTCACCACTCACCACTCACCACTCAAAACCAATAATTTTTGGAGGTTTTAATGAGCCAGTACTACAAAGACATTGACGACCTTTACAGGATTTACGGGTACTTTCTCGACAGGATTCTGAGGGATGATAAAATCGGTCCCAAGATGTCGAAGGCGGGTATAATAATCAAATTTATCTATACCGAGCCTGACGGGGAGATAACGATAGACCTGAAGAACCCCCCGAACAAACCCGGCCTTTACGGCAGCTTTTATCTGGGCCCGTGCAGCCTGAAGGAAGACGTATGGTCAAAGCAGTCGGCTGACCATTCGCACCGCTTCTGGCATGGCATCGAAAACCCTATCGCATCGGTTGCCAAGGGAAAGGTAAGGCAGGGCGGCAAAGTAACCGCAATGCTGAAGCTGCTTCCTGTTGTCAGGCCGGCATTCAAGATGTTCCCGGTCGCTCTCAAAGAGATGGGGCTCGAGCACCTGATCGTTACAAAATGATTAAAATTCCCCCGGAATTTTTTTTCCGGGGGATTCAATTATTTCACATAACTTTCAAGCCCGGGCTTGAAGTTATCATTGTCATTCCTCTTGTAAACGCGATTGGCTTTTGCTAAGAGGGTAAAACCTTTTATCGGGTATTTTTTTTCAGGAGGCATTAGAGATGCTAGTCCAGTGGTTTTTCGGGATGTTTTCAAACGACCTTGCCATTGACCTGGGGACGGCGAATACCCTGGTATTTGTCAAGGACAAGGGCATTGTTCTGAACGAGCCGTCAGTCGTCGCGGTAAAGATGGAAGGCGGGGAAAATCGAGTTCTCGCAGTGGGCGTGGACGCAAAAAAAATGCTTGGAAGGACCCCGGAAAACATACAGGCGATAAGACCTTTGAAGGACGGGGTCATTGCAGATTTTGACGCGACCCAGGCCATGCTCCAGTACTTCATCAAGAAAGTCCACAACAACCGCAGGATGCTGGTCATGCCTCGCATCATCATCTGCGTCCCTTCAGGGATTACCCAGGTCGAGAAAAGGGCTGTCAAGGAATCGGCAGAGGCTGCCGGCGCAAGAGAAGTGCATATAGTCTATGAACCAATGGCCGCAGCAATAGGCGCAGGACTCCCGGTATCGGAACCCACAAGTTCCATGATCGTAGACATCGGTGGAGGGACAACGGAAGTCGCCGTCATTTCGTTATCCGGAATTGTCTATGTGAACAGCGTCCGCGTTGCAGGCGACAAGATAGACCAGGCGATCATGCAGCATATAAAACGCGAATATAACCTCCTCATAGGCGAGCGCACCGCAGAAATAATAAAAATGATGATAGGCTCGGCCTACCCTGACGAAGACGAGCACACCATCGAAGTCAAGGGCCGCGACCTTGTAGACGGAATTCCCAAAATATTCACCATCAGTTCCGAAGAAATCAGAAAGGCCTGTACGGGGCCTGTAAGAACCATAATCGATGCAGTAAGGGTGGCGCTAGAACAGACGCCGCCCGAACTGGCAGCCGACATAGTCGACAGGGGCATAATGCTGACCGGCGGAGGGGCTCTGTTCAAGAACCTCGACAAGCTTATCAGGGAAGAAACAGGCCTTCCTGTCAGCGTAGCGGAAG
>CAYNVT010000059.1:4228-23878 GCA_964400685.1 uncultured Bacteriovoracaceae bacterium
CCAGGGGAGCCGGCAAACTCCTGGACGACCTTCACCTGTTAAGGAATGTGACCATCTCGAGTTGATGAAGGATCACGGGCGAATAGTAACCTATATTGCCACAGCCGTTATCGTAATTCTTCTCATATCGTCAGGACATGTAAGAAATACCCTTTACGGCCTTCCCGGAATGAGGGAAGGCTTTTACTGGATTCAGGGTGCAGTCAAGGCCCCCTTTGTCTTTTCATACAGGCTTATCAACAATTATGTAATTCTCGTTGGGACGAAAAAAGAGAATGAGGCTCTCAGGAAAAAGCTTGCTGTAATTTCTACCGAGGTTATGGCATCACGCGACATCAGAAATGAGAATGACAGGCTGAGAAGGCTGCTGAAACTGAAAGAGGCCTGGCCTGATGTGGAACTGAGCGGGGCCGACATCATCGCCCAGGACATATCGCTCATGTACAAAACAGTTATCATTGATCAGGGCTCAAAAAACGGCTTTCATATAGATATGCCGATTGTCGTGCCACAGGGTCTGCTCGGCAGGGTCATTTCTGTTTCAGCCGACACATCACAGGTTTTACTGATAACCGATGTCAGCAGCGCGGTGCCTGCAGCGGTTGAAAACAGCAGGATAAAGGGTATTATAAAAGGCCTTGGTAACGGCAGGCTGAGTTTCGATTATGTCAGGAGCGATGAAGAGATACAGATCGGAGACAGAATAATTACATCGGGCCTTCTGGGAATTTTCCCTAAGGGGCTGCTGATAGGTTCCGTCAGGTCAATAGTGAGGCTTGAACATAAAATGTTTGCAGAGATTCTTGTCGAACCCTATGCAAGATTTGATACAACCGAGGAGGTATTCGGAGTTGGAAGGATTCTGGAAAAAAAGCGCTAGTCTGACTCTGCTTGTCATTATCTCGGTAATTTTCCAGATAAAGATATTCCCCTGGATTTCGACCGGCCTCAGGATAGACCTGCTGTTGTGCCTTGTAGTATCACTGTGCATATTTTCCCGGTTCAGTTACGGACTTGTCTTCGTGCTGATAATGTCATATTTTATCCAGGCATTCAGCGGCGCCAGGGCAGGTTTTCTGCCGTTTATCTACCTGGGTTCATTCCTGCTGCTCGATCTGATCAAGAACATTCTTTTCCTCGATACCATACCTGCACAGATAATCCTTTCTTTTGTCCTGTGCATACTGATCAACTTGAGCGCTGTGCTCTTTTCCGAGATGTTAATCACGGATGTCACATGGATTCCCGTCATTGCAGGTTCGGTTCTGACGGCAGTGACCTGCCCTTTTATCATAAATCTCTGCAGGCGCATTCTGGTGCAGCATGAAAATTAGCTATTCCGGTTCGTCGGTTGAGGAGGACTTCAAGGGCAAGTCGAAACTGCTGATTGTTATAATCGGAATTCTCTTTGCATCCCTGCTTCTTGGGCTTTTCAACATGCAGATCCTCAAAAGAAAGCATTACGAGGAACTGGCGGCAAACAACCGGCTTCGCTTCCTGGAGATAAGGGCGCCGAGAGGCAGGATAATGGACAGGAACAGGGTTATCCTTGCCGACAACAGGCCGTCATACAGCATCGTTGTTATTCCAGAAGACATCACCGACATCAAGACTATCGCCCCCAGCCTTGCTAAACTTCTTGGCAGTGACCCCCGAGAAATCGAAGACAAGTTCAACAAGGCTCTTTTAAAACCATTCGAGGCTGCCTACATTGCCAGGGACATATCTTTCGAGAAAATGGCCAGAGTGGAAATGGAGCTCGTCAATCTGCCTGGAATATCAATCGAGGCAGAGAGCGAGCGTGACTATGTATACAGCGACCTTCTTTCACATACACTCGGCTATGTCGGGGAGATATCCGACAAAGAACTGAAAGACCCTGCCAAGGCGAATTACAGAAAAGGCGACCTTGTCGGCAGGTCAGGTGTTGAAGCAGCATGTGAGAAAGATTTAAGAGGAATCAAAGGACAGATAGCCTTCGAGGTCGATGCAAAGGGCAGGAAGTTGAGGGTTGTAAAGGAGCGGCCTCAACAAAAAGGCAAGGATATAATTCTTACGATAGATTCAAGGCTGCAGGCCAAGGCCAGGGATGCTCTCGGGAATAAGACAGGCGCTGTCGTCGTAATGGTCCCGTCTACGGGTGAGATACTTGCAATGGCCAGCTCTCCCAGTTTTGACCCTGCGATATTTCTGAGCCCGATGACATCGGCCATGTGGAAGGAAGTGGTCGATAACCCGAAACATCCCCTTGAAAACAGGGCCTTGAGGGGGCAGTATGCCCCGGGGTCGATATTCAAAGTCCTTATCTCTTTTGCGGGATTGAAGGAAGGGATTATTAAACCCGAGCAGACAGTCTTTTGCAGCGGAAAGTTCAAGCTCGGGGACAGGGAATTCATGTGCTGGAAAAAAACAGGACATGGCACTGTAAACTTTCTGAAAGGCTTGGGCGAATCATGCGATATATATTTTTATACGAAAGGCCTTGAACTCGGAATTGACCGGATTGCCCGATATGCAATCGACATGGGATTCGGCAGGAAATCGGGTATAGAGTTGAATGATGCTACCGGCATTATCCCATCAAGGGAATGGAAGATGAAGCGCCTCAAAAAAGGATGGCTACACGGTGATACAGTGAACACATCAATAGGACAGGGTTATGTCATGGTTACTCCGGTCCAGGTGGCCAAGGTCATGAGCGCTGTCGTAAACGGAGGCAGGGTTATGGTACCGCATATACTGACCTCCACACCTGAAAAGGTTGAGATGCTGCTGAATCTTCCTGATTCGCAGTTAAACATCATCAAGAATGCACTCAAGTATGTCGTTCAGGGAGACCGGGGCACGGCGAAGGTTCTTCAGGACCCCATGTTTTCAATCGGGGGAAAAACAGGCACTGCACAGGTGGCAAAGGTCATCAGGTCAAAGAGTCACGATCAATCAGACATCCCCTATAAGATGAGAGACCATGCCTGGTTCTTTGGAGTCTCCCCTGTCAATGCACCGGAAATTGTTGTCGTTGCAGTCGTGGAGCATGGAGGACACGGCGGAAGTGTTGCAGCGCCAATTGTCGGAGAAGTGATAAAGGAATACTATTTTCTGAAAGGATATAAAAGTGGGCAGACTCTCGGATCTTAAGGAAAATATAGACTGGGGACTGCTTTTTATCCTTGCCGCACTCCTGAGCTGCGGTCTGGTTACACTCTTCAGCGCGACCCATCTCACCCATGACACCACATTTGCAAAACAGCTCATATGGACAGGTATCGGGCTTACAGCAATGGTTATGATAATGTTTTTCATTGATTACCGCTGGCTCACCAGGCTTGCCTGGCCTTTTTATATAATTATCGTGATACTGCTTATTGCAGTATTCGGTATGGGCAGAGAGGTTATGGGAGCTAAAAGATGGATACCTCTTGGCTTCTTCAATATGCAGCCTTCGGAACTTGCCAAGATCATGATAATTATATGGATCAGTTACTGGGGATCGAAGAAAGACAGCACAACTGATTATGATTTCAGGGACCTCATTCCCCCTATCCTTATTCTCATCATACCCATCACCCTCATACTCCTTGAACCTGACCTCGGGACAGCTTTTCTGACCGGCCTTATCTGTGCAGGTATGTTTATGATGCTGGGCATAAGAAAATCCACACTTGTCAAAACCGGGATTGTCTTTATTTCCGTATTACCACTTTCATGGTTCCTGCTAAGGAATTATCAGCGTCAGAGGATACTTACATTCCTGGACCCTGAACTGGACCCTCTCGGCAAAGGATATCATGCGATACAGTCCAAGATAGCCGTCGGCTCGGGCGGGCTTTACGGCAAGGGTTTTCTTCAAGGGACACAGACTCAGCTTAAATTTCTGCCCGAACATCACACTGATTTCATTTTTTCCGTGATTGCGGAAGAATGGGGTTTCGCAGGCTGCGCATTAATCATTATCCTGTATTTTCTCCTTGCCGCACAGATAGTAAGGACAGGCCTCAAGACAAAAGATCGTTTCGGGGCATTGCTCTGTTTCGGAATAGCGCTCTTTATAAGCTTTCATGCCTTCATAAACATCGCCATGACAATGGGCATGTTTCCCGTCGTAGGCGTTCCACTGCCCTTTATCAGTTATGGAGGCTCATTCATGCTCATCAATCTGTGCTGCATAGGCATCGTTCTGAGCATCTCATGGAGAAAGTCCATGTTCTAACAAAACGGCCGGGAATGATTCCCGGCCGCAGCATATCTTATCCTTTGATCCTGTCTTTCCTGTCTAGCTGCCCGCCTTCTCAGATGAGGCATCGGTTCTGAGCGCCATCTTCTTTGCCTGCTTTTCGTGGTCAGTCGCCAGCACCAGATACATGCTCGGAACCACGAACAGCGTGAACATGGTACCTATTGCAAGACCCGAGGCAATGACAATACCCAGATTGAACCTGCTCCCTGCACCGGCACCGGTTGCCATAATGAGCGGTATTACGCCTAGAACCATGGCCGCAGTAGTCATGAGGATTGGCCTCAAGCGTATTCCGGCGGCCATTTCTATGGCCTCACGCTTCGAATGACCCTGTCTCTGAAGGTTATTGGCAAATTCAACGATCAGTATGCCGTGTTTGCTGATGAGGCCTATCAGAGTGACAAGTCCGACCTCGGTGTATATATTCAGGCTTGCGCCACCCACTCCAAGGTTTATGAAAATCATGGCACCGCAAATGGACATGGGCACGGTAATCAGGATGATGACCGGGTCTCTGAAGCTCTCGAACTGCGCTGCCAGTACAAGAAAGATTATGATTAGCGCAAAGAAGAATGTCACGACAAGTGCGCTGGACTCCTGCACAAACTGCCTGCACGGACCGGAATAATCTACGGAATAAGATTGGGGCAGCGTTCTGTCCGCAAGGTGCTGAAGATATTTGATCGCCTCACCCTGCGTAATACCTGGTAAAGTCACGCCTGAGATCGTAGCAGCATTCTGCTGCTGGAAGTGGTTCAACTTTTCCGGAACCGTTATGTTCTCCAGATGCACGAAGGTAGATATCGGCACGCTTGATCCACCGGCAGTCCTTATATAATAATTTTTGAGCTGGTCGGCATTCAGACGGTATTTCTGCTGGATCTGGGGAATGACCTTGTAGGATCGGCCTTCCATTGAAAAGTAATTGACGTATCCGCCGCCCAGTATCGTACCCAGGGCATATCCTATATCCTTCATGGTAAGTCCGAGCTGTGAGGCCATATCCCTGTCGATAACTATCCTTGTCTGAGGCAGGTCGTATTTCAGATCCGTGTCGAGGAACATGAACATACCGCTGGATTGCGCCTCTTCCAAAAACTTTCGTGAGACTTCATCCAGTCTTACAAAAGGTTCGGTCGTCTTTATGACGAACTCCACGGGAAATCCATGACTGCCCGGCAAGGACGGGGGAATGAATGCAACGGTGTTTACTCCCGGAATATTCCCGAATTCGTTCTGTAATATGGGCAGCAGTTCCATGGACGACATATCCCTTTCATCCCAATCCTTCATTCCTATGCCAGCCAGCGAAAGGCCTGTCATATCTATCTGGAAAACCATTTCATTCTCTGGATGCTTTATAATGACATCATAAACAGCTTTAGAATAAATCATTTTCTGCTGAAGTGTCGCATTAGGAGCTGGTGTGGAAATCGCGATCATGAAGCCCTGGTCTTCAGTAGGAGAGAGTTCGGATTTTGAAGTGGAATAGAGGAAATAAAGGCTCGCTATTATTATTACGGCAAAAACCATTACCACCGGAATGTAATTGAGCGAACCATGCAGATATCGTTCGTATGTTTTCTTCAACGATTCGAATCTTGCATCAAGAAATCTGACGAACCTTGCCTGTATGCCGGGTTGAGAAGGGTCATGAGGCTTTAAAACTCTCGAGCACATCATTGGAGAGAGGGTAAGCGCAACAATAGCCGATATCGTTACTGCAGCAACAAGAGTGAATGCGAACTCCGTAAACAGAGCACCTGTCAGGCCGCCCATAAATCCTATCGGTATATAAACCGCAATCAGCACGACGGTCATTACAATGATGGGATTTGCAAGCTCGCGTGCAGCTTTGAAGGCTGCTTCCAAAGGTGTGAGCCCTTCTTCCAGATGCCTGTCGACATTCTCAACGACTATAATCGCATCATCCACGACAAGTCCTATGGCAAGTACAAGGGCAAGAAGGGTCAGCAGATTTATCGAAAACCCCATTATGAGCATGATGGTGAAGGCGCCTACAAGGGATAGAGGTATGGCAATTGTAGGTATCAGGACCGACCTGAACGAGCCCAGGAACAGGAATACAACGAGAGTTACGATGAGAAGCGCTTCTATCAGGGATTTAATGACTTCGTCTATCGAGCTGTCAACATAATCGCTAGCATCATACGCAACTGTCATTGCGAGCCCTTCGGGGAGTTGTTTCCTGATATCAGGCAGAACCTTGTCCACCCTGTCGTTGACCTGGAGCAGATTTGCCGTAGGTGCCAGTTTAATACCCATGAAAACGGCTTTCTCACCGTTATAGGATGCATTGGACTCATAATCCTCGGCACCCAGCGTAACCTTGGCCACGTCAGAGAGTCTGACAACCGCCCCGTTCTGCTCCTTGACGATCATATTCCTGAACTCTTCGAGAGATACAAGGTTTGTCGTTGCGGTAAGGTCTATCTGGACCATCTGCCCTTTTGTCTGGCCTATGGCTGAGAGATAATCGTTCGCGGCCAGGGCGTTCCACACATCGGTCGAATTGAGAGAATATGCTGCCAGCTTCTCAGGGTCAAGCCAGACCCTCATTGCAAAAGACTTGGCGCCCATTATTTCCGCTGTCTGTACTCCTTCGACAGCCTGAAGCTGCGGCTGCACCACCCTCACAATGAAGTCGGTTATCTTGTTGAGAGGCATATCCTTACTCGAAAAGCTTATTATCATTGCGTCTACGGTCTGGCCTGTTTCAACACTTATCACAGGGCGCTGCGCGTCCTGTGGCAACTGGTTAACAACCGCATTGACCTTTGTGTTGATCTCCGTGAGAACCTTGCCGGAATCCGCATTAAGCCTGAGGTTTGCGGTGATAGTGCTCATGCTCTGATAGCTGTTCGATGTCATGTAATCTATTCCGTTCGCTTGCGCGATCGAGTTTTCCAATGGTGTTGTTATGAAGCCTGCAACCAATTCCGCATCAGCGCCGGTATAGACAGTAGACACTGTTACGACAGCATTTTCCGTATGCGGGAACTGAAGTATGGGCAGCATTCCTATAGAGCGCAGACCCAATATCAGTATTATAAGGCTCAGAACGATGGACAGCACAGGCCGCCTTATGAAAATATCAGTGAATTTCATCTATCGGCACCCCTTATTCATCAACCGGCGCAGGAGCTGCATTATTCGGAAGACTGATCGAGTTGTTTATGGCTATTGGCGTATCGTTCTTGAGCTTGTTCTGGCCGGATGTGACAATTATTTCGCCTTCCTTTATGCCTCTTATGACCGCCACCTGGTCGCCTCTGGTTTCACCGACATCAATAAACCTTTGTTTTACTATAAGATCGTCCTGTTTTGCGCCCTTTTCTTTCTTCGTGACCACATAGACATAATCTCCGTAAGGGTTATATGAAATAGCGGTCTGCGGCAGTGTGATATATTTCTCTTTAACCCCTATCTCTACATTGGCAGTGGCAAACATGCCCGGAAGAAGCTTCTTTTCCGGGTTCGATATTTTGGCCCTTACGGGGACGTTCCTCGTGCTCTCGTCAACTTTAGGACTGATTGAGGATATCTCTCCTGAAAATGAACTTCCCGGAAAAGCATCGACTGATACCTTTATACTCTGACCGACAAATAGTCTGCTGATATCCTTCTGCGGAAAATAGAAGTCTATGAATATCGGATCGAGCGCCTGCAGAGTTACTATCTTCTGGCCCGGACTTATGTATTGCCCGAGATCCACCGCACGAATACCGAGCCTCCCGTCAAAAGGCGCCTTTATGAATTTTTTATCTACAAGGGCTTTCTGCTCGGCCACCTGCGCCCTTGCGCTTTTCAGGTTTGCCGTATCAGAATCAATGGTTGCCTGGCTGACTGCCTGTACCTTGAACTGTTCGGTGTCTCTTGTGAGGGTCCTTCTCGCAAGATCCTCTGCCGCCTTAAGGGATTCGAGGCGCGCAAGATCGGCATCGGCATTGATCTGCAGGAGCAGAGTCCCTTTTTTCACATCTGTTCCCGACTTGAAATAGATTTGTTTGACAATGCCGTTAACCTCAGGCGCAAGATCTGCACCCAGAACTGCCGTAAGAGTACCTATCGCTATGAAATGCGGCCGCCATTCCTGATAGCCGGCCTTGCATGTGGATACGGTCTGCTTCTGCTGTCCCTGGTCGGCCATGTATTTTTTTATCATCGTGGATTTGAAGGCCTGAAAGCCGAATATCCCGCCGAACAGGACGGCAAGACATATAATCATAATGACCATGCGTTTTTTCATTTCTGTTTCTCCTTGTCTTTAACTTCAGCCTTTTGAATCGTATTGTTATGACTTTTTCCTTCAGTAGCCTCAGGCTCGGCGTTTTCGCGGTTCCACCAGCCGCCTCCCAGAGACTGGAAGAGTGCGGCGGTATCCGCATACCTTCTGGCCTGCGCTTCGATCATGCTCATTTGCGCTTTATTGTACCCGATCTGAGATATAAGCAGGCTTATATAGTTCACGGCCCCGAGTTCGAACTGCTTTATTGTAAGGTCAAGGTTCTGTCTGGCTGCCAGTTCCGATTCCTGGTAGTTCTTAAGAATCTTCGCATCCATTTCCAGCGCACGGAGTGTATCCGCCACGTTTGAAAAAGCGTTCAGCACTGTCTGTTTGTAAAGCGATGACGCCTGGTCATAAGCGGCAATCGCGCTTCTCCTTTTGGCCGTCAGCTGTCCTGCATGAAAAAGGGGCTGAAGCAGGTTGGCGCCTAGATTCCACACCGTACTCTGGCCTGCGAACAAAAGGTCTGTGCCTATCGCCTGAGTGCCGTATCCGGCCCCTATGGTAATCTGGGGAAAGAGGTTGGCGGTTGCAACACCTACGCCCGCACATGCCTGATGAAGAAGTGCTTCGGATGCCTGAATGTCAGGCCGCTGCCTGACAAGCTGTGATGGAATCGAAACCGGCAGGTCTTGTGGGAGCGTGAGAGACTCCAGCGTGAATGCAGGAAGTTGATTGTCGGTCGGAAAATCCCCGGTCAGGACAGAGAGGGCATGCCTTGTTATGCTGAGTTCCTTTTCAAGTTCGGGGAGGCTCGCCTTTGTTGCGGACAGTTCGCTCTGCTGCAGAAGAACAGAGGCCTTGAGCCCGGCACCTAAAATAAACTGGCTGTTGACTACATCCAGCTGCTTCTGTTCCGCGGCGATCATCTCTTTTGTGGAGGCTATCTGAGCCCTCAGCATGGCTTCGCGAATGGCTGTTGTTACTATGTTGGAAGTAAGCGTCAGATATGTCGCTTCATACTGATAGCGCTGATAATCGACTTTAGCCTGATAGGCTTCAATCTGGCGGCGGTTTGCCCCGAAAAGATCGAGCGTATAGGTGACGCCGACCGATGCATTGTAAAGCGTATAAAGGCTCGCCTCACCCATCCCGGTGTTTCCTGAGGTCTGCTGCCGGTTTATGCCGAGTGATCCGTCAATGCCGGGATAGAGAAGACCGCCCCTGATCGCCTTGAGGTCCTCCCGGGCACCTTTTAATGCATACTCGGCTGCAGCCAGTGTGGGGTTGTCCTTAAGGGCTTTTTCTATAAGAGAGTTAAGCGCATCGGAATGGAAAAGGTTCCACCACTGTGCCGGCAAGTCCTGAGCAAATTTAAAATCTTGCGACGAGCCTCCGGTGACAGGGGAGCTCTCGGTTTTTTGAGGCAGTTTCGAATCGGAATATGCCGATGGCAGCCCGGTATCCGGCGATTTGAAATCAGGACCCACTGCACAGCCTGAAGACATAATAAAAACAAGAAGCATCATACAACCCAGAATTTTTTTCATTATTTCAGTCTCGCTTTATTCTTTATGTTAATTTTTCTTCTCTCGGTTCAAGTCCCTTCATCAGGGTCTGTATGACCTCCTTCAGTTCTTTCCTGGCATCATACCTGTCCGGATCCATGCCGAGAAACCAGTCATTCATCCCTGAACGTAAACTATATGCAATCAGTATCTTGGCAGCCATATCAGGATTGATGTCCCTCCTGATACGCCCCAGTCTCTGTTCCGCTGACAGGTATACCGCAATGCCCTCAATTTCATTTTTAGGACCTATATCCTTCAGGCGTATTATCTCACGTATGCGTTCTCGAATGCTGCTGTCGGCAAAAGCTGAACTCGCCAATGGCGCGATGCTGTACTGAACTTTATATGTAATCATCATTACCTTTTCGAGGTTTTCTTCCACCGTATTCAATCCGATGCTTGCAGGCAGCTTTTCAACAGCATCCCTGACATCATTAATATGCTGTTCGATTACCTCGTGAATAAGTTCTGCTTTATCCTTGAAATAATGATAGATCAGTCCTTCGGCAACGCCGGCCTCATGTGCTATCAAACGTGTGGTGACTTTGGCTACACCGTTAGATTGCAGCAGTTTTTCAGTAACTCTTAAAAGCCTTTGTTTTGTTTCATTCATCTTCTTAAACTCATATGTAGATTATCTAATTGAGCGATTGCTCAATATTATTAAACATACGCTCAATTTTTGTCAAGAATAATTATCAAAATTTCCTTATCTTTTCGTCAGATTTTTTAGAACCATGAAAGATTTATTTTTTACAATTTAAGATTCCCGCTATTCTCTTTCATTCATTTATTCATCCAAACCAATTTTCATTCTTGACATACAGTATGTTAATCATAATAATAATTAATAATGAAATTTCATTATTTTAAATTGCATTAACATACTACCTGCATCTGAGATGCTATTCATGAATTTTTAAAAAAACTGTTTCTTATTTTTTAAGGAGATTCTATGCCCAAGATATCGGATGCCAAACGGCAGGAAACGCTTGAAAGGATTAAGTTTGCAGCATCCGAGATCTTCAGCAGCAAGGGCTATCACAATACCCAGGTCATGGATATCGTGAAAGCCGTGGGTATATCAGCCGGGACTTTCTATCTTTACTTCAAGGACAAACGCGATCTCTTTGAGAAAATCACCGGAAGCAGCTTTAAAAACCTTCGCGATTACCTGATCGAACTCAGACGCCCTGTAAACATCTGGGACCGCTCCGAGAGGGCCCTCAAACTCCATGATACCTATACAGCCCTTTTCGAATATATAGATGCCAACACGGGTCTGATTCTCATGGTTCTGCGCGGCAGTTATGGCGTAGACAAGGATTTTGATGCAAGCTCCTGGTTCTCTTTCAACAGTTGGGCGCATGACCTGGCCGAGGATGTTCAGAACTGGCTCGACCTCGGCATCATATCAGGAATCGATCCGATGATATTCGGCCACGCAGTTGTAGGCATGGCCATGCAGGTCATACACAGCTACATCGTGGAAAAACAGTTTACCCGAGAACAGGCAATCGACACCATAATCCGCATGAATATGGCCATGTTCGACACGTATCTTACAAAGGCGGGCAAGGAGCTTCTCGATCAGTCTGCTCAAGGCATTAATAGAGCTCTTTCTGTAAACAGTTCCCCTTCCCGTAATGATATGAGGGGAAAACTATAAAAATGACTTTCAATATCAGGGGGGTTAAATGAAAAGAAATCTTGACGGACTCTTTCTCATCCCTCAGCAATGGGTAGATGACGAGGCCAGGCGCTTCGCCGCTACCGCACGTCAATGGGCAGACAAAGAGATCATTTCCAAAAGGCTCGATTATCAGAAAGGATATGACACCCTTTTCACAGACAAGCGCAAAAAGCTGATTGATGATATCGGCTTCGAACGCCTGGTGCTCCCCGAGGAAAATGGAGGATACGGCTGGAACAGCCCGACAAGCGCACCGGGCATCCTTACGGTATTCACCGAAATCGGACGGGCTGACGCGGCCATAGGTTTTGCCGCCGCAGTCAAATATGCAGTCTTCGCAGTAATAGCAATGAAACCCAATATCGATAAGAACCTGTGCGACGAACTGGTCCCGCTCTACTGTGGAGATACGCTTAAGAACCTTGCGCTTATACTTCCTTCGGCTGGAATACCCGGTTTTGACACTCCTCTCTTTTTTGGCCGTGGAATCGGTGCTTCACTGAAATCTTCCAAAGACGGTTATACTCTTAACGGGCAGAGGCTTCGCCCGTTGGGATCAGGCTTTGATGCCGACCTTTTCGGAATTGTCGCGGCAGATATAAACGGAAAAGCATGTCTGGTATTTGTCCCGGCCGATTCCAAGGGCGCTAAAAAAGGCGCGCCAATAAAAACCACAGGGCTTAACGGGCTTAAAAATGCAGATGTGGACTTTAAACAGGTCAGGATACCGCATGGCTTTGTTGTTTCGCGCGACGGGGCGCTTAATGAGCTGTACTGCTGGCTCAATCTCCTTCTGGGCGGCACAAGCCTGGGCGCTGCCATGAATTTCTTTGAAATACTTACTGACTGGTCCGAGACGAGGTCAATCAAGGGCAGCTCAATTATGAAGGAAAATCCATTGTGCGCTTCGGTGCTTGCAAACGTCGCAGAAGAGATCGCCTGTGCGCGTCTTACCGCCTACAGCCTGGCCCATATAATGGCCAGTCCCGAAGAGACAGGAAGCAAAGGTGTCTATACCTTTGCACAAATGCTCGGCTCCCGCATACAGCAGTCCTGCATGAACGCCCTCAACAGAGGCATGGAACTGATGGGCTCTGCAGGCTACGCAAAGGAATGGCATGTGGAAAAACACTGGCGTGACATCAAGACCATACAGTCCTCTTTGTGCGGCATTGGAGCAGATGTGCCGGTCAAAATGGATATCGCGCGCTTTTTCTTTGACTTGAGGGAGGTATAGTCATGAAGCACTTTGATGAATTCTCGGTATCGCTGGAACATGTATCGCCTATGGAAAAACACTTTCGCCGCATCGTGCGCAACTGGGCGGATAAAGAGGTGATACCGAACCGCCGCAAATACGATGAAGACTGGAAGGACCATCACCTGATAGAGCCCGCCTTTGATAAGCTAATGGCTGGCCTCGGCATGCAGAAGGCCTTATTTCCAGAAGAAGTGGGAGGCTGGGGAATAGGCCATTCCGACTATGTATTCCGCATCTGCTATGCATTGAGCGAAGAGGTAGGCCGGGCTGACACAGCCATAGCAGTAGCCTTTCTTGTTACGCTCTGGCCGCTCACAACCATTCTGGTCGAGCCTCATGTGAACATGCGTCTGGCCCGCGAGTTCGCACCGATATTCTGCAATGCCGACAAGGCCGTTTTCTCTGCGCTCACCATGACCGAACCGCAGGGGGGCGCAGACATCGAAAACATGGGTCTCCTCGGCGGCAAGACGCTACGCACCACTGCCCGCCTCGATGGCGACGAATGGGTAATAAACGGCCATAAGCTCTGGCCCACCAACTCGGGCGGCGTCTCGAAACTCTTCGGCGTACCCTGCACAACAAAACCGGGTTCTGGCGACAAGAACGATTTTGCCATCATATTCGTTCCCACCGACCTGCCGGGAGTAACTGAGGGCAATCCTTATGAAAAGGCCGGCATGGCTGCTGATAAAAACAGCGACATCTGGTTTGACAATGTCCGCGTCCCGTCATGGTACCGGGCCCACGGACCGGGCCTAGACGCCCAGACCTTTGCCGAAATCATCCCCTGGGGACAGATAGCGAGCATAGGATTTTTAACCGGGGCCATGCTCAACCTCTATGAGAGGCTTTATGAATTTGTCTCTACCCGCACCTATAATAACCGCCCATTGAAGGAAAACGACGCCATCGCCGGGGTCATCGGCCGTATTGCAGGCGACATCGATATCTGCCGCATCCTTGGGTATGAGGCCGCCTGCATAGGAGACCGCCGGAATAAAGCCTACGGCAAACCAATCCATGACGAGGAGGTCATCGCCAAGGTACGCAATATCAAAGACTTTGTCTCTGACAGGGCGGTTGAGAACTTCGGACGAGCAATGGATGTGCTTGGCATTTACGGCGCCGACAGAGACTGGGATATTGAGAAGCACTGGCGCGATATCAAGATAATCCAGCTCTGGATGGGCGGCAAACAGCTCTGTCAGATGGAAGCGGCCCGCTATTATTTCAACTGTACGAGCTTGTAATCCTGAGTGGATGTGGAGGTAGTCATGTCTGAAGAAAAGAGCCGGATTCTGGAGAACAGCCTGCTATCCGAGATATTGAAGAAACCGGGATTCAAAGATGATATAAGAGATGCGCTCAACAGCATCGACCCGGATGCAGGCCGCGAACTGGTAAAGACCTTTTTATGGCAGGACCTGGAATTCAGCCTGGGCATCATGGGAGGCCTGCCGGCAATTGCCAATACAATCATCCGTGCCTTTGATGAGCTCCTTATACAGGTAAATGAAAAGTATCCGCTGGAACTCCTCAAAGGTTTTGCAGATTCACTTATTAAAGATATCGATACCGAATCCCTTGGTCGGGCTCTTGAAAATGCCCGTCCTGTTATTGATGCCCTGAGCCCCCTCTTTAAAAAGGCCTGGCTTGATTCCGTAAAAGAAGGGGAGCGGCCATGAGCGGCATAATCAAAGAACTTATAAAAAGGCCTCTGTTAAAGGGCATGCTCAGAAGACGTCTTAAGGAGATTACGCCCGAAGAGGCGCGCTCCCTTGTCAAAACCATTTTATGGCAGGACATAGAGGTTGTCTTCGGCATTATAGGCGCCCTGCCCTCCTGCATCAATGCTGCTGCAGCGGCACTCGGGACCCTGGCCTATGAACTGAACAGAAGTGTCTCGCCGGAAATGTCCAGGGGCTTCGCCCTGAGCCTCATTCAAGACGTCGATACAGATATCATCAGGGAGAGCGCACAGGCTGTAGCCGCGCTTTCAGGCGGCATGATCGAGGCATCGCCCGAACTTAAAACCTTCATGATCGATAAGGCGCCCGGGGTAATCGCCTCAGGTATAAATTCAGGAACAGCAGGGATAAACAGGCTCTGCAAAGAGAACCCGGAACTTCTCGGCAGCTTCGTCAATTCACTGATCTCAGGCATTGATAAAAATGCCCTTAACGAGGCTTCGCTCAACATTGCCGAGGTCTTCCTCGACGCCCGGCCCGGTCTTGCAGGTTGGACACTGAAGCTCATCAAACGACGGGCTTCTAAGCGTTTCAGGCGTCCGGGCATGTAAACATATGCCAGGCATAAATTAAAGGAGGTCTTTCTGTAATGAGCAGCATCAATTATCAAGACCAGATCAACGACATTATAGGCCGCATCGGCACCAGAATTCTTAATGCCCGGTGTACGGCGCGCTTCTTCGCTGCTGTGGCCGGAAATGCAATCAATAACTGGTCCGGTGCCAGCGCTATCAAAAAGGGGGTTACATCACCACTGACATATCTGCTTAAGAAAATCCCCCGAAGCAATAAAAATAAGATTTCCTCTCCTGCAGGGTCTATCCCCGCAGATGCCGCCAGACTGATCACCCTGCTTGCAGTCATGTTCAACGATTCACACCCCGCTATCCCCCCTGACGGAACAGCTGACAAGGACTCAAATATAAAGGCCTTTCTTGAAAACCTCGATTTCGGAGAAATCATGGAAATGGCCGAAAAATCCGATCCTTACATATTGAAGACCCTTCAGTCCTTCAACGAAGAAATCTGGAAATACCCGGCCAAGATAGGTTCTCTGATTGCAACCGTAATCGCCTTGATGAATACCGCGGTAAAATCTTCCCGCGAACTTCTCTTGCCCATCGAGCAGTCAATCGGGCCGGATCTTCTGGCAGATATGGTTCTCTCGGTTATCCGGGGCCTCGATGGCACACAGACCGCAAGATTGATTAATACGGCAGGCGAGGTCATAAGAAGGCTGCATACCGGGAGCCTTCTCCTCGGCAAAGGCGGCAAACCCCTGATGCAGCACTACCTGACTGACCTCTTTAAAAACTGTCTTTCCGGACTCGACCCCGTGCTCATGCGAAAGCTGCACATAATCTTCTCGGAAGACCGCCTGAGTATTGCAAATGCACTTTCTGATGCGCTGACCGACAACCCAGACATAACATTATCCCGGCTGTCCTCCTTCGGGTCTGTTCAGAATTCTTCTGTCAGAGCCAGATCCCGTAAACTGCGCGTTTATGAGGATATAGATCAGGACGGCTTCAATAAAGCCATCTCGGAGAGCATCTCCGATCTCGACACATACGAGATTGCTGAACTCGTCAATGGCATTTGCAGGGTTCTCAACAGGGCCCATGAAGTGAGGCCGGATATTCTCAGCAGTCCGGCCTGCGGGATTGCGGATTCAATAGACCAGGACGAAATCGAAAAAACTCTCAAGTGGCTCATCCCCGATCTGGTGCAGGCCGTCAAACCCATGGCCCCGGTTATAATGCCGGAACTGATCCGCGGACTGAGTGAGATGATAAACCCGGATGGCGGATATCAAAGTTCGGAACAGACAGAGGCAATCAAAGAACTCAAGGCAACGCTTTCCCGGGCTGCAGGAGGCGAGGAATGATCGATAAACTCAAGACTGCGGCTGCATCTCTCAATAATGAATTTATCGGTAAGTGGAAAAATAAAGGCAGGCCTGTCATGGGTTACACGTGCACCTTCATACCTGAAGAGATAATACATGCGGCAGGTCTGTTGCCGTACCGGATAAGGGGCATAGGGACGACATCCCTTTCCATAGGGGACTCCTATTTCGGGCCGGTCAACTGCAGCTTTCCCAAGTGCATGCTGCAGCTGGCAGGTATCGGCGCATACAAATTTCTTGACGGCGCCATCATCTCGAACGGCTGTGATTCCATGCGCAGGCTCGAAGAGTGCTGGAGAAAAGCAGGCGATGACTACCCCGGGACGCTGCCCGAATATTACGAATTCTTCTCGGTACCGCACAAGGCAGTCGACTATAGCATCGACTTCTTCACGGAAGAGCTGGGTGACATGATATCAACCATTGAGAGGCATTTTAAGGTAGAAATATCAGAGACAGACCTTAAAAAATCGATCAGACTCTATAATAGCGGAAGAAAACTTCTCCAAAGTCTCGATGAGCTCAGATACGGCAGCCAGACGCCAATAAGCGGCGAGGATGCGCTTTCCATTCTTATTGCCAGTCACGCGATCCCCAAAGAGGACTTCAACCGCATTTTAAAAAAACTCCTTGCTACACTCGAGAAGGCACCGGGGGTTTCGGAAGGAAAAAAACGCATCATGCTTCTCGGAAGCGCGAGTGATGACCTCGACTTAATCAGGGTAATCGAAGAGGCGGGCGCAGTAGTGGTGGCGGATACAGTGTGCTTCGGTTCACGCCTTCATGCAAGCCTTGTCGATGAGACGGACGAGCCTGTACACTCCCTTGCTTCTCATTACCTAAACAACAGCATCTGCCCCCGGATGCTGGGCTATTATAAGAACCGGCGCTCATTCATCAGGGATATTATCAAAAAGGCTCAGATAGACGGTCTCATACTGCAGAATATAAGGTTCTGTGACCTGCACGGCTCTGAAAACGGCGTCCTTGAAAGGGACTTCGAGGCTGAAGGCATACCATGCATGAGGCTCGAACGGGAATACGGCCCGCTGGTCGAGACCGGCCGGATAAGAATGCGCGTGGATGCATTCATGGAACGAATCTCTTAAGGAGGACAGAAATGTGTCAGAACGACAGAGAAGAAATTGCACGGGAAGTACTGTGCGGCATAGCCATGGATGACAGCAGGATGGTTGCGGAACGCCAGCGTGCAATCGATGCGCTGACCCTGTTTCAGGCCGACTCACTGAAATCTCTCGAATTCATCGTACGCAAGACCGACCTGGATATTCTTAAAGAGCGAGCAAAACTCTATATCCAGAGGATAAAATCAGGGGCCGTCCTGAGTATGGCCTCAGTTTAAGAGGTATGGTTTAATGAAAAAGGAAACTCGCGAATATAACTATGACTGGATGCTCTGGAGCATCTTTAATGCAGGATGCAAGGCCCTGGACGGGACTGTCAAGGAATATGAGGGGCTCGTCAAGGTCATGCCGAACTTCTCACCTGTCATCACCAATTTTCTCAGACACGGGGAGCCGGGCAAGCTGTTCCTCAAAATGGTCAGCGAATATACCAGCGACATCATGACGGCGCACAAAGAGGGCAAAAAGCTGTGCCTGGGCACATTCGTAACTGCCAAGCATCTCTTCTTCTCCTTTGACAACCTTGTTCCCGTCTGGGCGGAACCCCTGACAGTTTTCGGAACGCTGGGTTTTCGAAAAGGCACGGCCGAATACATGGACTACTGCTGCGAAGTGGGTTTTACAGAAACGTCCTGCTCGGCACAGCGCGGATCAATCGGGGCCATCCTTGCCGGTCTGACCGAAAGGCCCGATTTCGTCATATGCACTGCCCCCGGAATATGCGATACAAACGCAAACGCAGTCCAGTTCCTCTCGTCGTATCTTGACCTTCCCTTCTTCCAGTGCAACTTCCCGGCAAGGCTTACCGGAGACAGGGTCAACAAATACCACCGCCAGGATTTCAAGGCGCTAATTTCATTCATCGAAAACCAGACCGGTTCCAGGCTCAATTTAGATAAACTCAGGGATATTTTAGAAGAACAGAGGCACCAGGATGAGATAACCAATGAGCTCTATGACCTCATACGGCTGAAGCCATGCCCCCTGCCGCCAATCTTCATACTGATGATGTATGCAGGAAGGCTTATCATGTCGGGCCGCAAATCCTTTACCGCCGTGCTTGAATCAATGCTCGAAGTCGTGAAGAAGAACGCGGCCCGTGGAGAGGCCGGCACGGCATCGAAGAAAGAGCGTGCGAGACTTCTTATGTGTTATATCGATCATTACACTACCGATGCGAGATTCTGGGAATGGCTCGATTCCGAGGATATCAGCCTCATGCCTTCGCTCATATTCAGCTTCTGGAACAAGGGTGTAAACTACGCCGAGGGCCGCACAGAAGAAAGCTACGGCGTTATAGACACCTCAAGCCTTGATGCCATGATCGACTCGCTCGCGGAAATAAACTCGCGTATGCCCATGACAAAGCAGTTGAGAGGCCCGTATGACGCACCGGGAATGTGGCGAGATGACCTGCTCTGCATGGCCAGGCTCATGGACCCTGATTTCATGGTCTATATCGGGAGCATGGGCTGCCGCAACAGCTGGGGAGTGAACAAGCTCTTACAGCGCGATTGCGAGCGTGAGGGCATCCCCACCATGCTGCTCTTTGCCGACGCCTTCGACGACAGGGTCGCATCGTGGGAACACTGCATAGACAAGATCAGCGAGTTCATGCATGTCAGAGGCATAAGACAATGATAACTGCCGGCTGCGATGTAGGCTCACTGACCACCAAGGCGGTCATCCTGAACAACACCCGGATCATAAGCCATGCCCTTATCCCTTCAACCTTCGACCCGGCAAAATCTGCAATAGAGGTTATGGAAAAGGCCCTTGGCGCCGCCCGACTGTCATTGAAAGATGTCGAATACTGCGTGGGCACCGGTTACGG
>CAYNVT010000060.1:0-14317 GCA_964400685.1 uncultured Bacteriovoracaceae bacterium
GGTTTCCAGTTCCAGCGTGTAAGGAATCCCGGTATCCCTGGTACGGGCCAGGGCCGTGGACAGCCTTTCCCAGCTTTCAGGGGTAAAGAGTTTCATATGCTCGGTATAGGGTGGTGGGGGAAGAGACGGATCAAATCCATACATATTATAGAGTTCTTCAGTCCAGAAGACCTCATTGGTTGCCACGTCCAGACGCCAGCTGCCGACATGGGCAATCCGCTGTGATTCTCTCAGATCCTTCTCGTTCCTCCGTAGCGTCTCTTCTGCCTGTTTGCGTTCGGTAATGTCCAAATTAAATTCCGCAACCAGCCATCTCCCGTCCTTATCCTGGAATGGAATGGTATGTACTTCGACAATCCGGTTGTTTTCCAGGGTTAATACCTCTTCCGTAACAATATTTTTCTTCGTTTCCAACGCCTTTGGGATGCCACATCCCGGGCATGGATTGATCAATCCATTGAAATACTCATAACACTTGCGCCCGGTCGGATCGCCGTATCTTTCCTGCCAGCCTTTGTCAACGAACTGAAGGTTGAATTCATCATCAATGATATCAAATCCGGTTTTAGTAATCCTCAGGATATGCTCAAACCAATCGAGTTCCTTGCGTAATCTCTCCTCTGCCTGTTTGCGCTCGGTAATGTCGCGGATAAAGAAGAAAAACAGATCATGTACCGGGGAATAGCTCAGCGATAACTCGGTAGGAACGACTCTCCCGTCTTTAGTTAAATGAGCCGATTCAAATATCTCGTTGGCTCCTGAGACAATTCTTTTCATACGGCTGGCCGTGATTTCAGGATCCTCATTGGCTATGAGATCAGTGGCCTTGAATTTGAGCAGCTCTGAACGTTCATAACCGAGCATTCGACAGAGGGCCTCATTTACTTCTGTTAAAGTTCCATCCGGCCTGAAACACCCGAAACCCTCCTTGGCCTGGTTTAAAATGTCGCTCAGAAGTCGCTCGCGCCCGGTCATGTCGCGCGCCACATGAATACTCCCCACCAACTCTCCATCTTTGTCCGTAAGCGGCGTACAGGTCACCAGGAAATCGCCCCCGAGCCTTTCCTCATGGACCTCGACCATATGCTCCTGCTGATCAAGAAGCAGCTGACTGTGCGGGCAGAAATCAGGCGGAGAGGCAGTACCATGCACTGCTTTGTAACAGGTCAGACCTTTCGCATCCGTCTGAGTCACTCCCAGCTTTTTAGCCATCGCGGTGTTCATCCAGAGAACTTTGTGCTCTGTATCGAGAGTACAGATGAGGTCAGGAAGTGCGTCTAACGTGCGTTTCCAGTCTTCAGCATCAGGAACGTTCGTCTTATTCACCATTCTTTCCCCCGGGGGTTGGCAAAAATAAACCCGATAGCCCTTTCAACATACTTCTGAAAATATTTTCAAATCAGCATCAAATGAAAAAACACACGTATAATCAAAGTGATCAAAACTTACATGATCGGGTATTGATAATAATTATAAATAGCGAGTCGGATATATCAAGGGGTGAATTGTCAAATATGTTTCATGCAAGGGATCAATCTGAAAAAGGGGCCTTCTTTTTTTATTGAAGATATCAATGATTTTCTTTTTACTTTCATCTGCAATCCCTGATGATATCGTCAATTTTTTTCTGCATGTGTTCATACTGCACTTCCATGCTCTCTATCAGCTTGAACTGGGCCTTTGTGCGGGCAAGGTTCTGCCCGGGATAATGGATCCTGAAATATTTGTCGCCGTTGATATAATCGGTCAGGAATCTGAGCCCGATGATAAATGTCATTAGACCGGATGAAAACGTGAGATTATCTATCTCATCATTGTTGAGGCACCCTGCCAGCTCAGAGAGGAAGCCCCTGGCAAAGGCCTCGAAAAGCAGAATGTTCATCGACACTCTGCTGAGGTCGTTTTCATCTTCGGCGCCGGTGTTCGCAACCGTCCTGATTGAATCGCCAAAATCGTAATGCACACAACCATTCATGACAGTATCCAGGTCGATAATGCAAAGGGCTTTGTCATTCTCATCGAGAAGGACATTGTTGAACTTGGTATCGTTATGTGTGATGCGCAACGGGATTTTCCCTGTCCTTACAAGATCATGAATTTTCATCATCTGATCTGTCCTTTTCTCGATAAAAGAGATCTCCCGTTTCGCCATTATCGCCCTGTTAAAAGGATCGTTTCCGACAATGTGAAAAAAATCATCGAGTCTTTTTTCGATATTATGAAAATCGGGTATCGTTTCATGAAGCGGGCCGCCCGGCAGATCGGTGAGAAAAGCCTGGAATTTCCCGAAGGCCCTGCCGCCCTCGAAGGCCTGTCCGGAGGTTCTGACAATATCACAGCTGTGGCAGTTCTTAATAAATATATACATCCTCCAGTAATCGGCTCTTTCATCCAGAAAATATGATTTCCCGTCAATTGCCCGCATCAGGGTAAGGCATTCTCTGTCAGGCTGCGACCCCGGTATTTTTTCGATTTTGCCCCTGATGTGCGATGTAACCCTTTCGATATTTTCCATGAGCCCGGGGATATCCATGAAGATTTTTCCGTTTATTCTCTGAAGCACATAATCGTGCCCTGATCCCTCATTTACCCTTACAAGGAATGTATCGTTTATGTGACCTGTTCCTATTCGCAGAGGATCAAGAGTTTCGCCTTCAATGGTAAATGCCGGAACGATTTCGCTGATAACGTATCTCAAAGGATCATCCATAATCTATTTTTTTATCATAACTTTTAAAATGAACAAACACGGAATCATGATCTTGAAACAATATTGATTTAATAAAATGGTTTAAAATATCCGATAACATAGAATTATAACCCAGGGGGATTTATGGACAAAAATATCTTGATTTTCGGGAAATCGGGCTGACCCTATACCGATCAGGCCAGGCTGGCCTATGGCGACAAGGCTGAATACATAGATGTAAAAAAGGACCCATCTAAAATGAATGATCTGCTGAAATATTCCGGTGGAGCGAGAAGGGTCCCGGTTGTTGTCGAGAACGGTAAGGCGACAATTGGATACAACGGATCCTGAGGCGTATAAGAACCGGCCGTGAGCCGGTTTTAAGCAGTCTTCAATCTGTAAGGAATTAAGTAAATTGAACTCAAGGTGAAGATATGAAAGAATTCCATGCCCTGCCAGGCCGGAGCTATCCGCTTGGTGCAACCGTAACAGCTTCAGGTGTCAATTTCTGCATCTTCACAAAGAACTGCCGGTCCGTCGAACTCCTGCTCTTCGATAATCCCGGCGATACCGAACCGATTGTCATAGAACTGGAGCCGGACAGGAACAAGACATTCTACTACTGGCACTGTCTTGTTCCCGGCATCGAACCGGGCCAGCTCTACGGCTATCGTGTGGATGGCCCTTATAATCCAGCCGTGGGCCACAGGTTTGACAAGAGCAAGGTATTGATAGACCCCTATTCAAAGGCCATCGTTACTGACGGCTACGACAGGGAGGCTGCCAAGAAGCTTCATTTTGACAATATCGGATGCTGCATGAAATCGGTTGTGGTTGATACTTCAGGTTATGACTGGAACGGCGACAGGCCACTCATGATACCGCATTCCAAATCGATCATATATGAGCTTCATGTTAGAGGATTCACAAAAAACCCGAACTCGGAAGTCCCCCAGGATAAAAGGGGAACATATGCCGGGCTTATACAGAAGATACCGTACCTCAAGGAACTCGGAATTACCGCAGTCGAGCTTATGCCTGTTCAGCAGTTCGACGACCAGGAGGCGCCCCAGGGCCTTTCAAACTACTGGGGATACAGTCCTGTGGCCTTTTTCGCGCCTCACAGCTCCTACAGCTTCGATAAAAGCCCGCTGGGCCCTGTCAATGAATTCAGGGATATGGTCAAGGCCCTGCATGCAGCAGGTATAGAGGTCATACTCGATGTGGTTTTCAACCATACGGCCGAGGCCGATGAAAAAGGCCCTACCCTTTCGCTCAAAGGCCTTCATAATTACGCATACTACATACTTCAGGCCGACCATTCAAAATATGAGAATTATTCCGGATGCGGCAATTCCATCAATGCAAATTTCTCTATCGTCCGCACAATGATACTCGAATGCCTCAAATACTGGGTGACCGAGATGCATGTCGACGGGTTCAGGTTTGACCTGGCATCAGTCCTCTGCCGCGGAGAGAACGGGGAACCTCTTGATAATCCGCCGCTTCTCTGGTCAATAGAATCAGAACCCGTGCTTGCCGGGACAAAGATCATCGCAGAGGCCTGGGATGCGATAGGATTGTACCAGCTGGGCAAGTTCATTGGCAGCAGATTTGCCGAGTGGAACGGCCAGTTCAGGGATGATGTCAGGAGATTTGTCAAGGGCGATGAAGGGACTGTCAAGAAATTATTCTCACGCATCATTGCAAGCCCTGACATATACACAAGACCGGACAGAGAGCCCTACAGGAGCATCAATCTCATCACCTGCCATGACGGCTTTACAATGAATGACCTCGTCTCGTTCAACGAAAAGCACAATGAGGCCAATCTGCAGGACAACTCCGACGGCATGACGGATAACTTCAGCTGGAACTGCGGAGTTGAGGGCAACACTGACGATCCCGATATCGAAAGATTGAGACTGAGACAGATAAAGAATTTTCTCACGATACTCAGCACCTCGCAGGGCACACCCATGATTCTGATGGGCGACGAAGCAAGGCGCACTCAGAGAGGCAACAACAACACATACTGTCAGGACAATATTATGACATGGTTTGACTGGGACCTGGTAAAATCGAACGCCGGACTGCTCAGGTTTGTCACCATGCTGAACAAAATCATAAGACCCTGCCGCATATTTCAGGAAGAGCATATCCTCTCCAGCACATACAGCAGCACAAAGGCATATATAACATGGCATGGCGTAAAAACCGGCAAACCCGACTTAAGCCATAATTCACACTCTCTGGCATTTACACTGACCCATCCCGTATTCGGAGAGAAACTGCATGTCATCCTCAATTCATACTGGGAGGTGCTTGATTTCGAGCTTCCGAGGCTTAAAACCCCGATGCTCTGGCACAGAATCGTTGATACCTTCCTTGAGCCTCCGGATGATTTTCTAGAACCGGATAATGCACCGGCTGTTAACAGCAGGTCTTACAATGTGCGGCCAAGGTCCAGCGTTATTCTTATGGGTATGATGGGATAGGCCCGAGCATATCCGGGGCAAATCAACCGTGCCGGTACAAATATGTATCTCCCGGTCATTAGACTTAACAGTACGCTGCTCCTGTGCTATATAGCCTCAAGGCTAGCATTACGCCGAATAAACTCATTCGGAGATCATTTGAAATGAACACCGAAAACAGCCAAAGAGACAAGGACGGTAAAAACCCTGAAGAGTCTTCCATACAGACTCAGGGAACCGATTTCATAAGGGCCATAATCAAAGAAGACATAGAATCGGACAAGCACGGAGGCAGGGTTCACACGCGTTTCCCTCCGGAGCCCAACGGCTATCTGCACATCGGTCATGCAAAATCCATTTGCCTCAACTTCGGCATTGCAAACGAGTTTCCCGGCGCCAAATGCAACCTTCGTTTCGATGATACCAACCCCAGCAAGGAAGACCAGGAATACATCGACTCCATTTACGAGGACGTGAGATGGCTCGGTTTCGACTGGGAGGACAGGTGCTATTTCGCATCGGACTATTTTGGAAAGCTTTATGATTTTGCAGAGGAACTCATTAAGAAAGGCCATGCCTATGTATGCGAGTTGAGTGCGGAAGAAATCAGACAATACAGAGGCACGTTGACAGACCCCGGCAGGAACAGCCCTTACAGAGACCGCAGCGTGAATGAGAACCTCGAGCTGTTCAGGCGCATGCGCGCAGGTGAGTTTCCCGACGGCTCAAAGGTTCTGCGTGCAAAAATCGACATGGCGTCACCCAATATCAACATGAGGGACCCGGTGGTCTACCGGATACTGCGCTCGACCCATCACAGGACAGGCGATGACTGGTGCATTTATCCCATGTACGACTATGCCCACCCTGTTTCAGACTCCATCGAGAGCATAACCTATTCGATTTGCACGCTTGAATTTGAAGACCACAGACCGCTTTATGACTGGTTTTTAGAAAAGCTCGACATATTCCGCTCAAGGCAGATCGAATTCGCAAGGCTCAATCTCAACTATACGGTCATGAGCAAACGAAAACTGCTTGAACTCGTACAGAAAAAAATCGTTTCAGGCTGGGACGACCCCAGGATGCCGACAATTTCGGGGCTTCGCAGGAGAGGCGTGACGCCATCAGCCATCAGGGATTTCTGCGATAGGATCGGCGTTGCAAAGAGGGACAGCACGGTCGATATGGCGCTGCTTGAACACTGCATTCGCGAAGATCTTAACACCAGTTCCCCCAGGGTGATGGCGGTCCTGAACCCATTAAAGATCGTTATTGAAAACTATCCCGAAAATAATACGGAAGAATTCGATATAGCCTACCATCCGGACAAACCTGAGATGGGCTCACGTAAGGTCCCGTTCTGCCGTGAGATTTATATCGAACAGGACGACTTTATGGAAAGCCCGTCTCCAAAGTTTTTCAGGCTTTCACCGGGCCGCGAGGTCAGGCTTAGAGGCGCCTATTTCATTACATGCAAAGAGGTCGTCAAAGACGCCTCAGGAAATATTAAGGAACTGATCTGCACGTACGACCCTGAAACAAAGGGCGGCAATGCCCCTGACGGACGAAAGGTTAAAGGCACGCTTCACTGGGTCTCGGCCGTTCACGGTATACCAGCGGAAATAAGGCTTTATGACAGGCTTTATTCTGTCGACAACCCCGGAGCTGAGGCTGAAAAAGAAGGAAAGGACAGCCTTGATTATATCAACCCCGAATCTCTGCAGAGGCTTGTAGGCTCATTCGTAGAACCTTCTCTTACCGGTTCCAAGCCATCGGAACGTTACCAGTTTGAACGGCTCGGGTATTTTTGTACAGATCTGAAGGATTCAGTTCCGAGCAGACCAGTCTTCAACAGGACTGTTACCCTCAAAGACACATGGGCTAAAATCGATAAAACTGTCCCTGAAAAAGTTGTACAGCCTAAAATAAAAAAGCCAAAGCCCCAAGAAACTGTCCTGGAAACTATCACAATCGACGACTTCTCCAGAGTCGACCTCCGCTCGGGGAAAATCCTTGAAGCAGGCCTCGTCGAAGGTTCCGATAAGATGATCCGCCTCAGTGTGGATATGGGAGAGATGAAGCCCAGGCAGATATTTGCAGGCATCAGGCCGGCGTATCCGGACCCGACCGTCCTTATTGGAAAGCTGGTTGTCGTTGTGGCCAACCTCAAGCCAAGGCAGATGAAGTTCGGACTTTCCGAGGGAATGATTCTTGCCGGCAGCGACCTTAAAATCTGCACTTTCGACGGCATTCCCGAACCGGGCGGAAAAGTTTCATAAATCATACCGGGTGATAAGCATATTTCACCCGGTATGATATCAACATATTAATATTTTGAACCTTTACTCTTGATTATACAATATAGGATTTCTATTATTCCTTGACATAATATGCAGAATAATATTACTGTTACAAATATTATATACACATAAAAGGAGAATATCATGGCTTGCAAAAGAATTACCATTTCACTTACCGAAGAGCAGTTTGACCACTTCAGAGAAGTTCTTCCCGCCAAAGCCAACATCAGCGAGGTCCTGGCAGACCAGATCGGCATGTTTGTCGATGCAACAGGCAAATACGGCGACGATTTCATTCTTGATGTGATGTGCAACAGAGGCGGATACTCTATCCAGAAAAACAGTGCGGAAAATAACACTGCTCAGAAAAGCACAGCAGCAAAATCAGCATTAAATACAAAGAAAACCGCCAAGAGTGCCAGGACTTTAAAGTCCATAAAGTAAAACCGAACATGCTGCGATAAACAACCCCCTTATCGCAGCATGATCTCCAGACATTTTTTCCTGAATTCTGCAAAATCCACCTTGGAATTGTGCCTCGGGTCCCTGGGAATTCTGTTCAATAAGAAAATTCTGAACGGGTTCAAGTCTACAAGCATTCCTTTAGAGATCTCGACCAGTTCCTGCCGCTTAGACTCCGGTAGATCCGGATTCGGCTCGACAGCGGCAAACAGCCTGCCGTCACATTCCATTATCGAGGCAAAAGAAACGCCTTCAATATCCATGATCATCTGTTCATATGGCAGTGAATAAACGTCTCCCCTGTTGGTGTGTATGACGTTCCTGATGCGCCCATGCAGGCATATCCTGCCTGAAGAATCGATTTTCCCTGCATCGCCTGTCCTGTGCCATATCCTTTCGCCGTCTTTTATCTTGTTTTCACGCCATGCATCGACATCACCCATATATGATTTCAAAACATGGGGGCCTGTTACGATAATCTCGCCGACCTCCCCTTGTGCGGCAAGGTAATCCTGAAGCCCTTTACTTTCTTCAATCACGACTGCACCGTTTAAAGGTTTCAGAACCTTCACATCAACCGCCGGATCGGGGTGCCCCACTGCAACGCCGAGAGAGCTGTCGGATTTCAGGAAATCATCGAGTTTTATCGAACTGATCGGCTCCGCTTCCGTGCAGCCGTATACGATCTCCATATCTGTATCCGGAAACGCCTTTCTGAACTTCTTTGCAAGCGTCTTGAAAACAGGAGCGCCACCCGTGTATATTCGTTTAATTGAAACCTGTTCATTTTTTTGAGTAAGGTAATCGGCCAGCTTTTCATAAAATGCGGGCGAACCTACCGATGTACTGATATTACATTCTTTTATCTGATTTATTACCGCCTCAGGATCGAACTCGGTCGGTTTCGCCGGATTGAATACCGGCAGCACACTTGTCGCCCCTGCCCCGAGATTGCAGAACACGAAAACAGGAAGCGCCGTAAGGTCTATATTAGTCTCAACAATCCCCAGGTGACTGATCAGAACATCAAACTGCTTGGAGAGAAAACCATGCGTCCGGTTGGCGCCCTTGGGCATACCCGTGCTTCCTGTAGTAAGAGTGACCAGCCCCTCATCATCTTCATCAATTTCCTGAGGTCCGTCATCTTTAAGGCTTCCGGGAATTGAAGGAAGGAACAGCAGCCGGTCGAGAATCTTTACAGGTATTTTCCTGATCTCGGGCACGATCATCAATAACTGAGCTTTAAGACATCCTATAAACCCCTTCGGTTTTACAGTCAGGCAGGCCTGCGTGAGCCTTTCCCTGCTGGCCCATGCATCCATGAACACGGTGACCGCACCTATATAAAATATCGCCAGCACTATGACATAGAGTTCATAGCTCATAGGTGTAAAAACAACTATCCTGTCGCCCTTTTTGAACCCTTTTTTCCTGAGTCTTGAGGCTACAAGCCTGATATCGCTCATCATCTCTGAGTATGTGAACTTCCTGTAGCCCGACCTGCCTGTGATGCCTCTTCTTTTTTCAATTATGGCAATCTTCTCTGGATGAATCTTAACTGTTTCAAGCAGTGTCTGTATTACATTTTCTTTAAAGGGTTTCATATTTATCCGCTGTAGGTCCCCACGACAAACCTTTTATAAAACGGGGCCTTATCCTTTTCGGTAAGCCTTTCGGAAAGATCCTTTTCATATGTAATCCCGATATCATCAGGTATCATCCTGTCTACAAGCAGGTTCCAGAACGCAAACCTTGCCCCTTTCGCAGCGCCCCCGGCAAGGTATTTCAGCTCTCCGTTGTGCTCTTTCATGCTCATGTATTCAAAAATGTCAGATAAGTTATAGGCATTGAATCTGATCGAACCGTATCTTTCAATGCAGCTGTTTATGTCGCCCTGATATATTTCTATCCTGTCAAGGCGCCCCTTGATAAGCTCAAAATTTTCCCTTCTCAGATAATTAGGCAGCGCATGCCGGGGGAAATTGCCTGAAAAAATATAGTTGAGATACGGATTGTCATATAGCGGCACATGGGTAAAATTGAAATCCGTCCTTTTCTTGAAAGAACCTGCAACATCCGCGTCGACATACTTGAAAAACTCCGGATCCCGACCGATCTTCCCGACAACAGGCTTGCTGAAAAATAGCTTGAACATGATCTTCCAGTTAAGGTTATCCCATACATTTTCATAGTAGGACTGCTGTTCGGACAAGCTCTTTTTTTCAAGAAGCTCCCTTACCGCCCTTTTCCCATGCATAAGGGGCAGTATGAAACTTCTGAATATATGGAAGAATTTTTCGAACTTTCCTGTGTGGATGATCCCCCTCTCGATAAGCTGGGGATTGTTTTCCCAGTAATCAAACGCATATTCGCCCAGTCCGCCTTTGATCCTGTTGAATGTGAATAGCCTGTCATTCGATTTCTCGATCCCCAGGAAAGCAAGCAGTTCATCATAGCCGAGCTTTTCAAACGCCTTGAGCCTCAGTTCAATACAGGCATTCTGAACAGGGTTGAAGTCAACTGTGACCACCTTTGCAGGGTCATACACCAGCATGGAAAGGGAGTTGTCTCCCGCTGAGCCGATGGAAATACAGTTATGCCCGGGTTTGATATCGAGCGCTTGAAGCAGGATGTCCGCATCCTCCCAGCAGCTTGCATAACGGATGAAATCGAATTTCGCCCTGTGTTTTATATCCGCCATATATAATCCCCTGTCTTTATATGCGCTGAACGACGCCGGTGGTACCGTTCATATGAATTTTTTCGCCGTTTTCTATTTTTTTTGTAATGCCCCTCAAGCCTACAATCGTGGGAATCCCCATCTCCCTGGCAACTACGGCGGAATGCGAAAGCACGCTCCCCCTCTCTATTATTATGCCGCTTACTGACGGGAAAAGAGGGACCCAGCCGGGGTCAGTGCGTTTGGCGACCATGATCTCCCCATTCAGGTTCGCATCATTGGGAGAAAGCACGATTTTCGCATTTGCAGTAACCTCTCCCGGTGAGCATGGCACGCCCTTGAAACTCCTTCCGCTTTCGTCTTCCTCGAACTCCATATCGTTTTCAGTTAAAATCTCGACAAAACACCTGTCCTGCATCTCGCCGAAGAAATACATCCGTTCAGGTGAATCCTTCGACTGCTGGGCGCTGAACTCGCGCTTTCTCAACGATATGACGTCCTTGACTATGCCTTCGATCGTTGACCTGCCTTCTATAAGCTGCCTGATTTCATCAAGATGCAGGAAATATATATCTTTCCTGTCACCTAAAATTCCCTGTTCATAAAAATTTGCGCCCATGCGGTTGAACATGCTGCGGCATATGCCGAATATCTTCGTGCGCATGAATCTCAGCTCTTCGCGGTTTTTAATAGCCTTCCTTGCAGTGTTCAGGACATAAGAGAAAAGCCTCTTCCTGATGGGGGAGAGCTTAGCGAAAACTTTCTTTTCGGCGGCCTCTTTGATTTGTTTTTCATTGGCCTCCATTTTATCGAGGTCGACAGCATCCTTCTTCAGGTAGTTCTTAAGCGCAGTGAACAGGAACCTCGGGTCTTCCTTGAGAGACGGCTCTTCGAGCTTGAGTTCGAACATGCACCTGAAGCCGTATTCGGATATGTAATTTTTCAGGCGGCTTCTTATTTCATCGAACTTCTTCTCTTCACTTTCAAGAATAAGCCTCTTAAGCTCATCCTCTGTTTTATCCCTGAACAGTTCCGCCAGTTCCGGGACAGTCCTTATCCAGTTCGACATCCTTATGATTTCGCGGGTAGGTTTTGTGCTTTCTATCTCTCCCTGACCGCACAAAAGATCGTTCTGCACGCTTTTGGCATCCGGGATGTCGAGTTTCGCCACCATCTTTCCAAGCGTTCCGAAATAGACCATGGTGTAGAAATCGTTGACGATAGGGGCCTTCCATCTGTCGAGCACATTGTCCTGGAAGAAGTCATAGAGCTTGAGCAGATCGAGATTGTTATAATTCTCGAATTTCTCATCCATATAAGGCGTTGTTGCTGCATAGAAATCGTCTATGAACTTCTGTGATATTTTATCAATTCTTTTGAAGTTCGAAAGAACTCTCGTTATCGAATAAAGAAGAATGGGTATCTCGATAAATACCATGCGGGCTTTTGATATCGAACTCTCTTCAGAAAACCTGGATGCGTGCCTGACCCCCATCATCTTATCCATATATTCGCTGTTGATAGTGTATCCCGGAAGCAGTTTGAGGGCCTTGTGCCAGCTGTTGAGGTTATAGTATATCCTGCCGTCAATGTAGCACAGGAGCGTCCTGAATATCTCAGAGAACCTGTTGATCCGGCTCTGGGGAACGCCGAACATCCTGAAGAACTGGCGGTAGACCATCTCGTAGTTTGCACTTGCAAATGAAAATGTGAGCGGGCTCGTCACTCCGGGGAAGCTCTCTATGATGTTGGAATTATCCAGAATGGTTTTGGGCTTCGACTTGTCGATATGGCTCAATGTCGTGACCGGCCTTGACTGGAGTATGTAAATAACGCCCTCTTTCATGCACCACTCTATATCCTGAGGGACGTTTTGGAAAACTCCTTCTATCCTCCTTCCGATGGAAGCAAGATCGGATATCTGTGAGGACGTAAGGGACGCTGTTTCTACAAGTGCTGCGGGAACCACTGTCTTCCTGGTTCCTAAGCCCTTGTCATGATCAAATGTGATCATATCGGTCTTTTTTGCAATCTGTTCCCTGATGATGCTGTCATCCTCGTCAACAACCCAGGAATCGGCATCAAGTTCTCCGGATACAATGCCTTCTCCAATACCGTATGTGGAGTTTATAAGAATCTGATCCGTATCGTTGTTGAGGGGGTTTCCTGTAAACATGACGCCCGATATGTCACCGAAAATCATTTCCTGGATAATGACCGCCGGCCTTACGCCTACAAGAGGAAGACCCTGAGTGATCCGGTAAGTCATCACCCTCAATGAATATGCCGAGGCGAAGCAGTTGCGGATTGATTCAAATAGATTGTCATAAGGCTTTACATAAAGATAACTCTCAAGCTGGCCCGCAAAAGAAAACCGGCTGGAATCTTCATCTACTGCGGAAGACCTGACTGAAAAATATTCGGGCCTTACACTACCGAACAACTGAGACAGACCGTCGAGAACAGACTTTTTCTGCGCAGGAGTAAATCCGGTATTATTAATCAGGCTGCAGATCTTTCCGGTTACGGAATTTATATTCTTTTTTGTGCAGCTTTTGAGCAGGATGTCGATCTTCTTTATATCATCCTTCATGAACCTTTCAAAAAAGACCGTTGTAACACTGAGCCACCCGGGGACGGGAAGCCCTGAGTTGTTCAGAAAAGCAAGATTTCTTGCCTTGCCGCCCACGAGCCTTACATCGGGTAATGCCTCGTTCGCGCTGAAGACATAAATGCTTTTTTTCATCGTCTCACCTGTTGAGGATTAAATAAAAAGTGATGGAGGCATTAAGGAAAAACGCTATCGTAAAGAGCCCTCCCAAACCTTCAACCATTTTTGAATTCTTTGCCGTGGGTTTGCCCAGGAAAAGGAGGTCAGCCAGAAGGAACAATGCATAGAAAACAGCCTGTACTATTATTGGGATAATCCCCGCATTGATATTGATAAAAGCATAAACAAGGCAGGCTGAAGAAATAACCGCAAGCGCCTGATTCACTATGACAGCAGGCGCCATGCCCCAGAATTTTGTATACGAATCTGCCAGTTCATGCTCCTTCTCCGGGTTCCATGTTTTTCTGGCGATTTCGAATGTCATGAAGGCGCACATCGTGCCTGTAAAGAAGATTATGAAAGGCAAAAGTTCGAACGATTGAGTCTTCCTCTGAAAAAATCCCTGCATCATGACAAGGGGAACCAGCAGCTGATGGCTCACGAGGTATATCCCCATATGCCGGTTCAGGAAACCGGGCACGAAGAATTCTTTGAGCATAAGGAGCGTGAAGATAAGTATTATTAACCAGATGATGAAAGACGTCATACCGAGATAGATGCTTAAAGCAGCCTCGATCGGGATGATGACATATGCAATCTTCCTGAGGTCTTTCAATGTGATGATCCCTTTGCTCAGCATCCGCTCTGGATGGGCGACTGCGTCCTTTTCGAAATCCTTGTGCTCGTCGAATATTCTCAGGTGAAACGTCACAAGAAATATAACTGCTATGCCCAGAATTATTTCAACTGTCTTTACAGGATATGCCGGGTTGAACGCGCCTGAGAAAAAATATGCCGAGCAGTACATCACCGTTGATATAATAAGGGCCGGAACAACGGGAAACCTCTCTTTCAGATAAAGCAGGTAAGTCTTGAAGCCGGGTTTTTCCTGCGCCACTTTTTTAATCCTCCATCGTGATAGTTTTATAATACATA
>CAYNVT010000060.1:14327-23552 GCA_964400685.1 uncultured Bacteriovoracaceae bacterium
TACATAGAGTTCGTAGTAGTTGTTTCTGTTCACACCCTTTAATACCCTCGGAGAGTAGTTCTCCGCATAAGAAAGTGCTCCAATGAGGTTTTCATATCCCATTTCCCGGGCGATTAAAGCCTGCCGGTAAATCATTGCCGATACCAGCCCCCTGTTCCTGTATTCGGGGAGTACTGCTGCGGTTTTGTATATGAGCCCCTTGAGTCCCTTCCTTTTAAAGAGCCACAGGAACATGCTTAGGGGTGAGGTGACATCGTATCTGATGTAATACGGTGTAAAATCCGGTACAGCAAAAGAAAAGCCCACCGGCTCATTTTCGTACATGGCGATCGTGAACATCCTGCTGTCGATGATTCTTTCCGATTTTAAATACATGTCCCTGAATTCATCATAGGGAATATCAGTATAAAAAAAATTATCCGTAAAGCTTTTCAAGCTGAGTGAATACACAATCCGCATTTCTTCTTCGAATTTCGTTTTATCGAGGTCTCTGAATGTGAAACCGTCTCTTACGGCCCTGTTATATTTGCGGATAGTGTCTTCAAGCGTCGGGCCTGTACCCTCGCTTAAAAAGCTTACATACCTGTAAGTCTCCTTCACCCCGTATTCACGGGCAAAATCCAGGTAATATTTCTTGTCAGGCGTTTCGAAAAAGAAATAAAAATCCTGCTCCGTCATGAAGCGATAATTGTGCCATGTGGTTATAAAGAAAGGAAAAAGGATGCCGTTGATTCCTTTTAAGGTCCCTTTTGCATATTCGAGCATCCCCGAAAAAACACTGTAATCCTGAATTGACTCGAACAGTCCTATCTGTCCGTAGGGTATGCCTTCGGAATTTTTAATCCCGGGGTGGATATAAGTCGCCATCCTTCCCACAACCTCGCCGCCTTTTCTGGCAAGGTAAAGGCTGTACTCATACGGGGCTTCAAGAAGACCCTGTGTTTTTCTGATCGTGTTTCTGGTTAAGGGAGTATTTCCGTAAAGTTTTAGAGGCAGGCCGAGAAATTCCTTCACCTTTTTTTTCTCGGACCTGTCTATTTTTTCAATATCAAGCAGCATGGATAAAATCCTGTTACAATATATAGTTGGCGTATGATTTGCGCGATTTGTAGTTCATCGCCATTACCACAAGAGCCATCTTCGGATTCTTAGTATGGATAAACGCTTTCATGGCCCTTGCCAGGATCCTCCTTAGCGAATAGAATTCAAGACCGGTGCCCCTGACCCACTTCTTGAGCTCATAAGCCGTAAGGTTCCTGGGTGTGTAATGAACGCCCATGATAAAATCCCTGCCCAGTTTCTTCCAGTCCCCGGGAAAGTCTTTCAGCAGAAGTCTCCCCTCTTCATCCAGCGACTGGTAAAGTTTTGTGCCGGGTATCGGCTGCATGATCTGAAGCCTCAAGAGGTCAAAGTTTATTGTGCTGAGAAAATCCCCGGTCTTTTTCAAAACTTCAAGGGTGTCTGAATCATTGCCGACAATCATCTCCCCTGTTACCAGTATCTTCCTCTTCTGGGCATTGGCGACAAGCCCGGTGTAGGAATCGACACCGAATTTAAGATTAAGCGTCTTGTTCATCTCTTTGAGCGATTCCGGGTTTATCGATTCAAAACCCACGAAAACCATGGCGCACCCGGCCAGCGATGCAAGCTCGAGCGCCTCGTCATCGGCGAGCGCATTCACAGAGACATAGCATGTGAAATATTTGAAGGGCAGTCTGCCTTCGTTTCTGGCTGCCGTCATCCTGCGGCAGAGTTCCTTGAACCTTTCAATATCGGCCTTTGAATAACCGTAAACATTCCCGTCTGTAAAAAATACAATGTCATAACCCTCAGGAAGATTCAAAAGCTCTTCCATCACGTCATTAACGTCTCGCGTACGGTATTTCCCCTGATAAAATCTGTTTATGACGCAAAAGTTACAGTTGAACGGACACCCCCTGCTGGTTGAAACCGGGATGAATGAATACCCCTTTTTAAAGAGGTCATGGCGTGGACGCTTTAATCCTGCGAGCGGTTTTAATTCGCCGGTATAAACCTTTTGAAGCGAACCCTTTTCAAAATCATCTATGATTGTTCCTATTACATGCTCGCCGTCTCCGACGCATACGGCATCGCAGAAGCGCGACGCCTCTTCAACGCACATGGATGCATGAACCCCGCCTGCAATGATCTTGACGCCCCTTTTCCTGAATTCACCGGCGATTTCATAGGCCCTGTTCGCTGTAAGCGTCGTTGTCGTTATCCCGACAAGGTCAGCCTTCATATTAAAATCGATCTTTTCGATCTGTTCGTCGATGATCGCAACATCCCAGTGTTCAGGAACATAAGCCGCCAGATAGCCAAGCCCAAGCGGGTAAAGCGTTTTTATGTTCCTGTCGATCTCTGTATTTTGCCATTGCGGCTGAATAAGAACCAGTCTGGGCATATCAGTCTTCTCCGAAGTTATTTATTCCTTCATATATCGAATGTCTCCGAACCCGCAGTTATAAGCGTTCTAAGGTTCCCGTACACCCTGTCCATATAAGGGAACTTAAGGACATTGTGAGCGAGCAGGTACAGATTGAACCTTATTACGGCAAGCTTTATCGCATTCAGATAGAGCACCTTTTCAAATACCTTCTTCTCCAGGGCTTTATCCGACCAGGCCTCCAGGTTTTTCATGTACTTTGATACATACCTGGTGAAGCTGCCCCTTGTGGCATTACCAGGCAGGCAGTAGACAAGAAACTCCACGAGGTCCAGCTGCGGGTTCTGCCAGCACGGGACTTCCCAGTCGTACAAAACGAGCCTCGGACCTTTACCTCCATCTTTTCTCAGGCAGATGTTCCTGACATTGAAGTCGTTATGTGTAAGCGTCATTGGAAAAGACTGCATTTCATTTAATATCGCCGGAATCTTTCCAAGAAATTTATGACAGATTTTTTCAATCGGCTTTGTCAGAAGTTCCGGGAACCTCCTCGCATTGTACGAGGTCAGCTCTGATAGCAGGTCTGTTGCCGGAACAAGATTCTTTTCCGTATAGTTGTTTACATTGATCTCTTCGGGAATTTTATCAAAAGAATCAATATAAACAGTATGCATCCCGGCAAGGTCAAAGAGCACGTTTTCTATGCTTACAGAATCCCACAGCGAAGGCCTGTTGACCGTATCGAGATGGGATGCCGATGAAAGGTCTTCCATCAGAACTGCATATGCGTTCCTGGAGGCGTCCTTATAGGAACCGTATATTTCCGGGCAGTATGAAAGTATATCCTTTTCGGCAAGGTTGTAAAAAGCGATCTCCCTTTCGTGGCTGCCGCCGAACCCGAAAACACCCACCTGGGATTCGAACAGACCCGGCAGCCTGTCCTCGCCTGAAAGTCTGGCAAGGCCTATGCCTATGTCTATTATTTCGGTATCAGTTGTCTTGAGCTTCAGAATTGCAGGCAGGTCCTTTATGCCCGACTCTGATTCGATTTTTAGGTCATATTTAAAAAGACCTTGAAATTTCTTGGACTTGGACTTGACTGTTTTTGTTATCATGCTCGAATCAGATGATATCTTTCCTTCTTCAAAGGATACGACCTTTGAACCTTTATCGAACATCATAGAGTTGAAGAAATCTGTCGTGATGTCGGCCCTGGAGAGATATTTTGTCGGCCTGTTTCTTCCGAACCTGTCATGTGCGCTAGCAAATTCGTTCGAAGTCATTGCAGAGCCGGTCGATATGTCTAGCGAAAGACAAGCGGCTGCGATTATTTCAGCAAGCCTGAATGATTTTCCCGGCCCGGCGCAGTTCATGAGCTCAAGGCATTCCCTTTGTGTGGGCAGCTTTGTGCCGCCCCCTACGGTGCCTATCACCAGAGAAGGAAGATATGCTGTGAAGAGTATGCCCTTATCCTGCTCCCTGACCTTGAATATGCCGACCGAAGACTCATGAACGCAAGCAATATCCTGTCCGGTTGCCGTGAAAATGCCGGCTATAGGATTGGCGAAATTAATGTTCATGCCGACTATGCCTACCCTCTGTGCTGAAAACTCCCCCTCATGGTAATGGCGTGCATAGTCTTTATAGTTTGTCCGGAGCTTGTCTTTAAGGAGCCTGCCCGGGATAAAGCATGAGGCCTGTACGCTGATGCCCCTTCCTTTTATAAAACTGTTGAAGCTGACCTTCTTGTCAGCGGACATGTTCCCGTCGATGTTATATGACATGAATCCGATTGAGGCGTTGTCCAGTATCTGCTCGACAATCCATTCACAGGCAACCCATGTGCAGGAAGTCGTCATATTCTGGCCCGCCGCATCGCCTGTCGAGAATGTAAAATTGAGATGCATGGCCTCACCATAGACTTCCGGAGTGATATATTTGATCCTTGCAATGGATGATACACCCTCGGCCTTTGCAATTATCTTATTTTTATGCCCTTCAACCCAGCGCTGAAGGTTGAGCGCGCCCTGCATATCCCTGCAGAAGAATACCGGGACCCGCTGCATTTTCTGCTCGATTACATGGGTCTCTATGCCTCCTGCAAGGTTGCACACCCTCGCCCCCCTGGATATGGAGCTGACTAGAGCACCTTCAGTTGTGGCTATGGGCACAGGGATAAAGCCATTTGCATATACACCGTTTATAAGTATGGGGCCCGCAATGCCCACAGGGATCTGAACCGCTCCTATATAATTTTCGATGTTTCCGGCCAGTGATTCAGCTTTCATTATGGTCTTTGAAATTGAATCCAGCTGAGAACCGGATATCTTGCTTGCCCATCCCAGCCGGGTCTTGACCGATGTCTCGGAATAATGTTCACTGCCCAGAAATTTAGGTATTGTGTCTTCACCGAATATCTGGGCAATATTTTTTGCCGGCCTGTCCCACAATCTGTGAAAGGCTTCTCTGAACTGGTTTTCGACCTTTGCACCCGATGTGCAAACAGCCAGATGAGTCTTGCCGGTCGTTTCATCAAAGTTGCAGTGCATGACCGTCATGCCCTCGATCACCTCTCGCATGCCGACCGCATCGAAATAAAGCCTCGGCACTATATCACCCGGGCTTATCCCTAATCGTGAATCAACGCTCAGGCACAGTCCGTTGTCCCAGAAATCCGTCACATAGCCCGTGCAGACGGTCTCATTGATAAGAATGAGAACCTTGGGTTCCCTTCCCTCATGATAATACTTGCGTCCTTTAATCTTCATCCTTCCCATCTTAATAAACCCCACACATAAAAGTATTTCATTTATAAATCCGAGGTCATGTTCATCGAACCATCACCAACGGCTTTTTCCCTTGAAAAAAGTATCAGCAGCGACGGCAGCAGAAAAATATCGCAGAGCATTGCCACACTCAGCGTAAGGCTTGTGAGCAGGCCGAAATACACTACCGACGTGACATGGCCGAATATCATTATAAGGTATCCAAATACCAGTATAATATTTGAGATGAACATCGGGGCCCCCTTGAACAGCAGGGCCTCCCTCACCGCATCCCGCACATTTTTGCCCTCTTTCCTTAATTGCTTGAAATAATACAGGTAATGTATCGTGTTATCGACCGATAGCCCTATCGTGATCGCTGCCACAGTGACTGTCGCGACATCCAGGTTGATTCCGGTAAAGCCCATGAAGCCTAATGTGAAGATTATGGGTATGATATTGGGGATGACAATAATAACGAGATAATACCATGATCTGAGAAGCAGAGTGGTGCTGGCGAATATGAGTATGAAAGCGAGTATGAAGCTTTCTACCTGGGTCCTGGCAATGTATTCGATAAGCTTTATGTAAAGCGGGATGTAGCCGCCGAACGCCACGCTCACATTGCCGCCGAAGGTCTCGTTAACCATTTTTTCCATATTGTCGATTATCGCCCTGAAAGAGCGGCTGCTTGTCATGGGAATGCGCACCGTGAGTCTCGCCTCGGTGTAGTTGCTGTCAACGAAGTACCAGAGGTCATTATTGCCGTCCATTTCATAGAGCAGCAGCTCCTGCGCTATCGCATTTTGGGTATCTGGTATTCTGTACGACGACTCTCTGTTGTCCGTAAGGACTCGGTTGAGCTGCTTAACTACATCGGCGATTGATGTCGACTTGTTGTAGGAAGGGTCTTTTTCTATCTCGTCTTGCAGAAGGCTCAAGCCTTTCAGAAATTCGGGGGCCTTTATGGTGCCTTCCTTCGGTATGAGCCTCACTTCAAGCGGGACATAAAAACCGTAATCTTTTTCGAAAAAGACCGAGTCCTTTCTGATGCCGTTAGATTCCTTGAGCATGCCGATTGTGAAAGTGTCTACTTTAAGCTGTGTGATCCCTGATACCCCTGCAAGGAGTACCAGAAAAAAAAATGCGGCAATCGCCTTGTTGTTCTTCTGGACAAAAGCATTTATCCATGTGAGCCGGGGCCTGAAAAATTTCTCATAGAATGCCTTTCCGGTCTCGACCTGAATCCCCTTTTTACTGCGCCTGTTTTCCATGAAGGCCAGGACAAAGGTCCCTACAATCATTGAAACGACATATTCGAGCACGACTGCAAGCGCTGCAAATATTCCGAAATATTTCAGTATCTTCATGGGGCTTGTACAGAACGAGAAAAAGCCTATCGCAGTGGTGAACGATGTGAAGAAACACGGCACAAGCACATGGCCTATGGTCTTTTTAATATCGCGCTCTGATGGCGGCGTATCGTAGTAATGGGAGTATATGAATATGATGTCTTCGAGGCACATGATAAGCACGAGAGAAGGAAGTATTGCAGAGACCATGTTTAGCTTTTGCCTGAAGAGGCCCAGGACACCAAGAATAAGCACGGATACAAGTACTATTGTAGCGGTCGTTGCTATCATTATTGATTTCTTCCTGTAAAAAAGAAGTATCGAAACCAAGAGGATGATATAGGTTAGACTGGTAAAAAGCGTCGTATCGTTCATGGTCAGGCGGTTAAGCTCATTATAAACAACGCCGGTGCCAAGGAGTTTGAACTCCATGCCATCAAGATTCTTTTTCACGTAATCAATCAGTTCCGGCCTTTTCGCATCCATTTCATCGGTTATGACAGGCTCGATAACGATGATTGTAGCAGTGGAATCCCTGTTGAGAAGCAGCTTTTTCATCTGCGGGTTTGAGTTTAATCTGGCTCTGAAGTTTTCCACATCGAAAGAGGCGTCAGGTTTTGTTTTTACAATGTCCTCTACAATGAGCATATCGCCCCTGCTTTCAAGATACGGGGCTTTGGTTATCGAAAGAATCCTTTTTACAAGCTTGTGCTTGCCGAGTTCGTTTGAAACATCATAGATCCTGCCTGCAAATGCCTTGTCATAAATCCCGTTCTCCGGTTTCACCCAGGCAAGTATCACCTCGTCGTTGCCGTATATGCTTTTGAATTTGTTGTAATCAAGAAGAACCTTGTCGTTTTTAAGAAACCACACATCAAGCGAATTCTCTATGCCCAGGTTCTTTAGAAAATATGCAGATACCGCTGTAACGATAAGGATAAGGGCCAGCAGCAGCACCCTTTTTTCAACAAGTATTTCTGCAAGCCAATCATTTACCTTTGCCACAGGCATCTCCCTTATAAAAATATTTCAAAAGAGTTATAGATTTAATCGGCAGTTTTCCGATATTCTAATAATAAATTATTATATTATTCATGAAAAATTGTTACGGGGGTATCAGGATGAAGGTTTTCATAACAATGTCATTAGCGGCCGCAACGCTTTTCCTTTTACCTGCATTGGCGTCTGAAGCATATCCGGCCCACCTCTCAGCCTATGATATTGCAAAGAAATCCGATGACGCGCTTAACAGGGCCCGGGATGTAAAGTCCGAGATGTCCATGCAGATATTCGACAGAAACGGCGGCAAAAGAGAAAGGCGCATCATATCCTATGCAAAGAGGTATCCGAACGGGGACAGGAAAACCCTGCTTGTCTTCGATTACCCTGCTGATGTCAAAGGAAGCGCTTTTCTCGTCTGGGACCAGCCTGGCAAGGATGATATGCAGTGGCTTTACCTGCCGGCACTCGACAGAATCCGCCAGATAGCTCCGGGCGACAAGGGAGGCAGCTTCATGGGTTCCGACTTTTCCTATTATGACATGGGAGGCAAGGATGTTGATGACTTTAATTATAAACTGCTTAAAGAAGAAACCATCGAAGGCTTTGCCTGCTACGTGCTTGACTGCCTACCTAAAAGACCTATTCCTTATGGCAGAATCACGACATGGATAAGGAAGGACAACTACCTGCCCCTCAGGTCCGACATCTATGACAAAAACGGCGAATTCATGAAACAGGGCCTGTCAGGCGCCGTTATGGTGATAAAGAACATCCCCACACCCACGCATATAGTGATGAAGAAGGTTAAGGAATCTTCGTATACGGTTATGGACATGAGGAACATCACCTATGATTCAGGGCTTGCAGACAGCATTTTCACCCAGAGGTATATGCAGAGGGGCAAGTAGGCTGATGCGCATTATCTTTGCCCTGCTCTTTCTTCTGCTTCTGGAAGGCCCGGCTTTTTGTCTCGATTTCAAGACCGGCGGCATCAATAATTCCGTTAACGGCTCGCTTGAAGGGTTCATCGTTACCCCTCTTCAAAATGATTCACCGAGAGAAGACCCGACCGCCCTTTTCAGGGTACAGACAAAATCATCTTACAGGGATGTGAGTGACCTCAAGATTAATTTACGTGGCGAATATGACGGCACCGTGCTTTACCCACATGACCACAAGGTCTTCCTCGACTTCTCAAACATTTACCAGGACAGGAACCCTTTTCTGAGCGCTGATGAAGCGTATCTTGATTTTTTCACCTCCAGGGCCGATTTCAGGCTGGGCATACAGAAATTCGCATGGGGAAGGCTCGACGAGCTGAGCCCTGTGGACATGCTTAATACCGACTCCATGACAAACCCGTTTATAGAAGACGAGAACACCAGAAAAATAGGCACCCCGTCGGCAAAGGTCAATATCTATTCAGACATCGTAAATCTCGAGGTTGACTGGATCCCCTGCTGGGTCCCATACCGGCTGCCCATGTCTTATGAAAGATGGTTCCCGACCGTTCTCATCGCACCCGAAAGTATCGATATCGCAGGGTTCGGCCCTTTTCTGCCCGCCAGCATCACCGTGCCGGTAAATGCGTCATACATTGACATCGACATGCCGGCCCGCACATTCGAAAACTCTGAGATAGGCGCAAAGCTTTCAAAGACCATCGCTAAATGGGATGTTTCCGCCATGTATTTCAGGG
>CAYNVT010000061.1:0-23430 GCA_964400685.1 uncultured Bacteriovoracaceae bacterium
ATTCTCTTCGATATGCTGGAATCTGCTCAAGCCGGTATATGCCCGTGCAATATCCTCCATCGCTTCGATTTCCCTTTTGAATGCAAAGGAGTGAAACTGGATTTTAAGGGCCGTCTTTATCTGTTCCCTTGAAAAAGGGAGCAGCCTTTCATCAACAATGATCGCCCTGTTCGCCCTGAAAACCTCACCATAAGCGCTTACGACATCACCGCTGAACTTGAGAAGTTCAAGCCTTTCCACACCGTGAATCGCATCGAGAGCGGCAATGCCCTCTTTCCCGATTTTTTCAATATGACCCTGCAATATGTCCATAACAGCTACTCGAAATATCAGCTTGAAGACCTTTCTGTCAACAGGACCAGAGAAGTGCGGAGTCATTTAAGAGCAGAGATCAGACCGCCTATGGAGTCATCTAAAGGGATTCTTCATCGAGCACTAATGCTCCCCCTCCCTGAGCCACGTATACGAGCTGATTTTTATAGGTAAAAGTCCCATCCTTCTTTGTGATGTTGATCAGCTTTATAGTGGGCTCCTTAAGAAGATCGCCTCCTTCGAGCTGCCTGGGCTGGTGAAGGGCTCTCGTCACATAGACCTTGTATCCGCCCTCTCTGACGTCATGCTGAATAGGCACATGATAATGCCCTGCATAGCTTGCAGAGATATAATCCTTAAGCGGAAGCGTAAAAGCCGTGATGGTCTTGAAGTCCTCATAGGAAAAAGCGCCCAGATCCATTTTAGTAAGCGGGTATGCAGGAGAAACATGCATCGGGTGATGCGAGAATACGAGAATGCTTTCCTTATCTGTTCCTGTCCAGTTCAGGATATCCTCCTTGAACCACGGCCATGTACCGCCTTCAAAGTCATAAAGCTCGGCCTGTTCGGTTTCAAGCAGCCCTTCCTCTGTCCTTGTGCTCCAGTCCGCACAGATTATATGCAGCCCCTTATAGTCGAATGAATAGTTCTGGAGATACATTTCTTTGCCGGTCTGCGGGTTTATGACAGGCGTATGGGCCTTGTTCCATGAGTCGCCGAAATGAGATGCAATATTATCGAACTGAGTCGAGAAGACATTATCGAATACGGCCTCATCACCGCCGTGGATTTCATTATCGCCGATTACAGGAAGGTATGGCGCTGCAAGTCCGTCAAGTTTTCCCTTCATGACCAACAGATTGTTTCCGCCCCATGCCATATCGCCGACAATAACAACCATATCGATCTTTTTAGAGGCTTTGTTTCCGTTGATCCATGCTATTGCCTCATCCATGCGATCCCAGTGCTCCTGGTTGTTCGTACAATGCGGGTCGGCGATAACCGCAATGGAAAAATCGCAGGCCTGTTTACAGGAGACAACTGAGAACATCAAAATAAAAGGCAGGATAATCAACAGAAAAAATACGGATAATTTTTTTTGCCGGTTCAGGTTCCTCATATCATTCCCCTTTCTTCCTCAAATAAAAAAATATTTAGAACAGTTAGTCTTTAAAGAAATATTATAAAGAATGACCGCCTCGTTGTCCATGCGGATGATAATTTCTTAACATTTTCTTGAACAGACTGGTAAGCAATTTTCTCAATATTTGGCAGAATATTTCCTCCGATCAGATGCCAATGGAAAAGGCTGCAAGACTTATCTTCTGAGGTGCATTAACCATAATGAACAATCAATATTCCCGGGTTGCAATCTAAACATCATAATATAACGATATTATAAGAGTTATTCTTTTATATACGACTTGAAACCGGATGTGAAAAGAGCTATATAATGCACATAAAATATGATTAAATCTGTGGCACTGATATTGCTTTAATTGTTATTAAATTGATACAGATTATGCTTGTCGCCATTAAATTTTTTATATAACACGCATAAGGTTATCAATATAATTAAAAGGAGTTTAGTAATGGAGACGGTTCAAAACCCTCAGCATTCTGAAAAACATGGAATTGAAAGATCATCCAGGAAAAACAAGGGATTGCCTCCCAGCAAATTGAAAGTCATAAAGATACAGCGCACATGTGTTCATGACGGCCCCGGCATACGCACAACGGTTTTCTTTTACGGATGCGGTTTGAGGTGTCTGTGGTGCCAGAACCCTGAAACGCTTTCGGCCAGGGCCGAGACTGCGACCGATGCAGACTATTCGATCTCCGGTATCATGGAAACTGTTCTTAGGGACAGGGACTATTACCACAAAACAGGCGGCGGCGTGACTCTGAGCGGAGGCGACCCTCTGCTGCAGAATCCTGAAAGCCTGATACCCCTTCTTGAACAGCTCATAAAAGAAAAGATCCACATCGCGGTTGAGACCTCCCTTCATGTGCCCTGGGAGAATGTTGACAGAATAGCCCCCTACATAGACCTGTTCCTCGTAGACCTCAAAGTCGTAGGCGACGACAAGCTGCATAAGAAATACACGAAACAGGACACCACCCTGATACACGAAAATATAAAAAAGCTTATCGATATGAATGCCAGCGTCAAGTTCCGCATGGTCATGGTGCCGGGCTATAATGACGCGGAAAGCAATATCAAAGCGGCGGCTGACTTTTTGAAGTCCCACGGCCATGATTCCATCGAACTGCTCAAATACCACAACATGTATGAGGAGAAAGCAAAACGCCTGGGCATCGAACAGAAGTCATTGAACATTTCGAATGAAAGCGCGCTGGCTTCGGTCAAGGCGGCAGTCGAACTGTTCAGATCAAACGGCATAAAGGCGGAATGCATAGACCTGGATACCACCAGACATAAGGCAGTCTTTACCGAGAGGGTCTATAACATTCAGAACGCCATCAGGACCAGCGATCACAGCCTCTGCTTCGAGGTGTCCAACCTGAAGACCGATTTCTACAAGAAGAACGGCTTTGACGAACCGTCATACCTTCACAGAGCCAAACGCCTTGAATATGTGCTCAAAAACAAGAGCGTTATAGTCTACCCCGGCGAACTGCTGGTCGGCAATTATACCGAAAAAAGGCGCGGCGCACAGGTATGGGAAGAGCACTACGGGGCCCTTCTGGTTTCAATCCTCCACCAGATCCACAAACAGACCCCGGTTGCATTCCAATGCTCGACGAAAGACAAGCTGACTTTCTATTTTAAAATATTCCCCTTCTGGATAAAGCATTGCCTCATGATGAAGGTCAACAAAACCTTCAAGGATTTGAGGATGATGGTTGCACGGGCTTCCGAGATGAATGCGGGGTTCAACAACAATATGGCGTCTGTCGCGCATTTCGTAGTCAACTACGAGCGCATGCTCGAACTGGGAACAACGGGCATAATCAAAGAGATCGAGACCATGAAAAAGGAGAAGCCTGAAAACAATCAGGACTTCTATGATGCGGCAATCATTACACTGAAGGCGCTGGAGGCATGGGCGGAACGCTATGCAGATAAACTGGCGGACATGGGCAGATTGGAATCCGACCCGGCGCGTAAAAAAGAGCTCGAAGATATGGCCGCAATCTGCAGATATGTCCCCAGAAACCCTGCACGCACATACCACGAGGCTCTGCAGAGCATGATGTTCATACATATCGGGCTTTGTCTGGAGACCTTTGAAAACGCGATATCCCCGGGCAGGCTCGATATGATACTCAATCCCTACTACGAAAGGGACAAGGCGGCCGGTATAATAGATTATGAAAGGGCGAAAGAGCTTCTGGCGCTCTTTATCATCAAGATGGACGAAGCCATTTTTGTAAACGACGGCGATACTTATCTCAGGGTCGGAAGGCTTTTCGAGACCATGTCCACGGACCAGACAGTAACTGCGGGCGGCCTGGGCAGAGACGGCAAGGATGCAACAAATGACCTCACATACGCGCTGCTCGACATCTGCGAACTGCAGCCTTATGCCATAAACATGACCGCGAGAATCCATCAGGACAGCCCTATTGAATATCTCGACAGGCTTGCCGAAGTATACATCAACGGCGCGCCCATGCCTGCGCTTTACAATGACGAGCTTTATGTAGAGACCCTGCTGAAGCATTACGACACCACGGTTGAAGACGCAAGAAACTACGCGATAATAGGCTGCGTCGAGCCCAATGCATCGGATGACCATTACGGCAACACCGACTGTGCGAATATGAACGTGACCCTGCCGTTTTTACAGGCGCTCAAAGGCGAAGAAAACGATCTGTGGAACTTCGATTTCTGGGATGAGCAGGAAAAGATTCATACCAAGTTCATAGAATACAACTTCAGCGGCGACGGCAAGGCCTCAAAGTTCATATTCAACAATTACATGAAGGCGAGAAATTTCTATAAAAAGATGAGGACGCCGAAACCCAACCCGCCCAGAAACATGGATGAGCTGATGGAGCGCTTCCAGACCCGCCTCAACCATCTGGCGACCTCCATCCTGACAGATCACCAGAAGATCGAGGCGGCTATCCGAAAGGATTTCACCACACCCCTTGCTTCATCTCTTTCCAGAAATTCAATTGCTACGGGAAAAGACCTGAACGAAGGCGGCGCAAAATTCAACAGCAGCGGCATTCAGGCGGTTGGCATCACTGATGTCGCGGATTCCCTGCATGCAATAGACGTGGTCGTTTTCAAGAAAAAGCTCTATTCGATAATGGACGTCATCAATGCCATAAACCACGATTTCAAAGGCGAATATTATACCCAGATAAGAGAGGCGCTTCTTGCAGTGCCCAAGTTCGGGCAGGACGAGTCCCAGGAGGCGATCGACTGGGTAAATAAAACATTGCAGGTTTATATAAACGCGCTCGCCCAGGTGCCCAACTGCACGAGAAACGGCATATATACAGCCGGCTATTATGCACTCAACGTAAGCGACGTTTACGGCAAAAAGACGCCGTCGCTGCCTTCAGGGAGATTGAAGGGCGTGCCTCTGGCAAACAGCGTGGCCCCTCATTACGGGATGGAGTTCGGCGACCTTCTGTCATCGCTCAATTCTGTTGCAGGCGTCGACTTTGTAAAATACGCGCCGAACGGCACCACTGTAACATTCACGATCGATTCCGCCCTGTTCCAGGGCCCCGGCGGGACAAGGAACCTGGCCAGCATATTCAGCACCTATTTCAAGAAAGGCGGCATGCAGTTCCAGCCCAATGTCATAGACAAGCAGATACTGATTGATGCCTACGACCACCCTGAAAAGTACCCGTTCCTGCTTGTCCGCGTGGCAGGCTACTGCGCCTATTTCAACGACCTGTCGGACGATTTGAAGAAGATAATAATCAACAGAACCTGTTATTGTTAACTACTGATTTTATAATAAAAAATATAAACCCCCTTTATTGAAAATTAAGGGGGTTTATATTTAGGATTTAATGTAATTTATTAAATATTATAAGAGGAGCTAATTACATATGAACGGTATTAAACTTGATATGGATATGTCTTACATTTCTTTTATGACACAATCCAATGCTAAGATAATATCGTCAGGTAATGACTCAGATTATATTACTAGAGTAGATTTATTTTTGCCTTTTGACTCCATAAAAACACCACCTCTTTCTTATAATGTTGAATATAAGGGAGCAAACATAAACATTAAAATATCATTAATAGAAAATAAATCTCGGGATCCATTTGCACCTTATTTTAATAAAATTAGGATTGGTTCGTCTGGACAAAACGGATTGCCGAAATCATTACCGATGGAAATATTTACAGATAATAGAGGAAAATATCCAGCACTATTAGCTTCAGTTTTTTTTCCGTTTAGAATTGCAAGTTGGATAGATGATAACAATGAAGATGGAATAAAAAAAGAAAATGATTATGAAGCAATTAAAATAACGGGTCCTCCAAACAATCAAGAAAAAATTAAAACTATTCTTGTTATTAACAAACTGCTAGATTCTTTAAGAATTCCTAGATTACTTTATGACAGTATAACTTCATTTTCTGAAACTTATTTCAAGAAGGGCCAACATGAACCTTTGTTGTCAAGATTTAACTTCTTGGCCTCAAAGGATGCATATAAAAATTCAATTGAAGAATATTATTTAAAAAATATTGACAAGTCTGAAATCAATAATTCTATTGAAAAAGTTCAACAGTATTTATCATCCAAGGAATTGAACAATGAAAAAGATCTTTTTGATATAATTAAAAAATCAATAGAAGAAGTTCTCATCCACCATATAGAAAATAGACGATGGATTCAGCCATTTTGGGATGGCGAAAGAAAGATCAGAATCAATGGACAAGAACATCTAATTCCATCTTCACCGAAAGATGAGCCTGAAATACAACCAACATTACAAGTAATTCTTGATATGATACTTAGACCCTTGGGGATTCATGTATTAAGAGAGAGCAATGAAGGTATCGGATTGCTTGATTTTAATTTTTTGTATACAACTAAAGATCAAATACCTATTTCAGTTGGTGCCGAATTTAAACTGGCACACCATAAGAAAATCAAACATGGAATTACAAAACAATTACCATCATATTTGAAATCAATAAGATCAAAACATGGATTATTTATAGTAATGTGGTTTAAAGATGATGTTTTTTTTAAAGAGCCTACAAATAGGCAATTACAGCAAATGACTAAATGGTTGGATGAGGAAGCTATAAAAATATCTTCAGAATTAGATATTACTATATCTACGAAATTATTAAATGCTTCAATCCGACCAAGTGCATCCAATCTTTAAATAAGTTGGATGAGCACAAAAGAAACATGTCTAATCAGTTGACAATCACCTGTTAAACTCCTCCTTGCCTGTTTCAGTAGTTCCAAATAGTACATCGGTAAGCCATAAGTGCCAGTAACATATTTCTCCTCGTTTCTGTAAACATATAGAGGGTCGTAAACATATAGAGGGTCGCGTCTCAACAATTGACAATTAATTGCTGAATGCGCCCTTACCTATTACTGGAGTTCCAGCTTGGGGACGTCCGTCTTGAATGAAGCCACGGCTCTTTTCCATGGTTTCTGAACCTGTCCTTGGAAACAGACCCGGAAAAGTATAAAAAGAGACAATGACTGAATTCAACCCCGATACCTATTGCGGAATATATTGCGGTGCGTGTTCGATAGCGATGTATGGAAAGACCGGCCGCGCAGATACGTTCGCCGAATGCCTTGCTAATGTGCCAAGAGAAGACCTCGCCTGCGGGGGATGCAAATCCGAAAAAATATATGCAGGCTGCGGCACATGCATGCTCAGGCGCTGCGCACGTAAAAAGGGCATCGATCACTGCACCGGCTGCGCAGATTATCCTTGCAGGATGTATGTCAGGTGGCAAAAGGCGGCGAAGTTTCTTCCCCATGCGCGCGATGCCGCATCCAGTCTTGAGGCAATCAGGCGTGACGGAGCAGGACACTGGCTTGATTCTCAGAAAAAGATCTGGTCCTGCCCGGAATGCGGCACGCCGTTTTCATGGTATGCTCAGGAGTGCAGAAACTGCGGCCACAGTCTGGCATCCATATCATTCAATCTGTCAGGATGGAGGAAACTCCTGTGCCGTCTGATAATCCCCATGACGTACAGAAAAGGGAAGAAAGAGCAGAAAACCCGTAACTGATAAATATATTCCCTGATGCATTGAGTGAACCTATGCTAAAGAGCCCGAACAGCTTAACCAGCTGAAAAGGCTCTGAGTGGAGAGCGGCTTCTCGCAACAGCTCTGCAGGTTTCTATCTGATAACGGCGCTCCAGGTCCCGGCATAGCGCCCGGCGCACGAATACTGTCCGCTTGCTCCGCCTACATGTATTGTCCCGGTGTATGTGCAGCCGCCGGCAGAAGACCCGCCGCCGCGGATTATTTCAACCCTGTCATCGCCAATGATATTTATAATGATGTTGTTATCCGTAAGCCTCTGCCCGTTGGGGTTTTTCCACTCACCCCTGAAAAAAGGCCCGCTCTTATGGGAAAATGCAAATTCCCATCTGCAGCATTCGTTCCCGATCCAGGTAGTCCCGCGTAGCGCTTCTATCTGAGTGGGCAGATTATCTGAAAGGAGATTGTTAGCCGGGATAAAGAGACATGCGGTGAGGATAAAAAAAGCTATGGCTGGTCTTTTCATGGATACCCTCCTTATACTTTTTTCTTATATCTCCCGTATCGGCAAACTTCCTTAAAGGAATAAGAAGATTTGAGCCGGGCATCATGACAGGGATGCAGACCAGAACGCCAGCCGATTGAAAATTATTTGTATTTGCATTTCATGGCGGGCTTTCTTAATATTGGAAATATATTGCTTCTCTTCCCGTTATCATCCGGGGTGATTTTATTTGAACTGGATAAGTTTTACGCTCTTGTATCTGTACGCATTCCGATGCGTATAAATGAAAGGGGGGTTCATGAAGAACGTGCGTATATTCTCCGCCTTGCTGACAGCCGTCATACTTTCCGTCTGGCCTCTTGCGCTTACTGCAGCCGAAACCATGTCTTCCACCGAGAAGTCGCTTCGTAATGGTCTTGAAGCCATTGGCATCAAGGATGCTCTCGTGAATGTAAGCGTGAGGATTCCCATCCCCGAGAGATACCGCCAGAATGACCTCGGACAACCCGAACTCATGCCAGCGGTTGATCTGTGGGGCACGCTCATCCGGCCTGCAGGAGGGGGAAAACGGCCCACTATACTCATATCAACCGCCTACCGCAGGGAAACGTGCATCTCGATGGGATATTCTCTTGTCAAGCACGGTTACAACGTCCTGGCCATCGACAACCGTGGTACCGGCTCAGCAGGCGGCCACTGGACGGCCTTTGACATAATCGAACACCATGACACCGCTTACGTTATCGACAGCTGGATTCCGGTTCAGGGCTGGTCAGACGGAAAAGTGGGCATGATAGGCGCCTCGTATATGGCTATTATCCAGTTCATGGCAGGAGGCCTCATAGATACCGACCCCGCAACAGGCGAACCGGAACATCTGAAGGCCCTGTTCCCCATACTGCCCATGAGCGACCCGTACCGTGTGATCGCCGTCCATGGAGGCATGTATGAGAGGGAATTCATGATAATCTGGCTTACTATCACCAATATAAGCTCAATAGTCATGCCGCTAATCGCAAAGGATGATCCCGGAGCTCAGGCTGAGACCTGGGACATATGGACCTCTCACATAGAGAACGTAGGCGACACGATAAGCTGGGTCATGAACCCCGTACATATGAACTACTGCGACTGGTTCAAGCTCAAGAACGCATCGCTCTATTTCCCGGTAAAGCCGAAAAAGGGCTGGCGCTATGACAACGGTGCGCAGATCGAGGAAGGCAAACGTGTGATTCCGGCCAAACTCCCGGTTTTCATGATCGGCGGCTGGTTCGATATTTTCACTCTGGGCGAAAGCGAATGCTATGAGTACGGGCTGGCCAACCACGCCCCGGGCGATAAGGCCATGGTTATCGGTCCCTGGTACCACATAACCGGCGCAATGGGACTGGGCCTTGCCGGGCTCGGCAGCAACGAGCTGGCTGCGCGCTGGTTTGACTGGAAGATCAAAGGGATCGATGACCCGTTTATGAAGGAATACCCTGTTGTTCAGTATGTAATGGGGGCGGACAGATGGAGGGCTGAAAAGGACTGGCCGCTCACCAAGGTTAAAGGCCGGACTCTGAACAAGAAGCTTTACCTTTCAGCTCGGCGTCCTTCAGCAATCGGCAGCGACTGGTTCTCGACATTAAACGCCTCAGGTAATTACTCCCTTGTCGAAGATGTCAGCATAGCCGACCATCAGGGCACAGCACCCGTTTTAAGGCATGACCCGCCCTTATTTCACGGGAGAAACTCGCGCTCCAATGCCCGCTGGTCGGCAGGCGGCCAGGATTTCAGCTACGACATATCGCTCTTTCAGGATGGAGTGGACAAGGACAGCGAATCCCCCTCTGAAGACGAACGCAAGGATGAGGTCGGCGCGCTCACATTCTCGACAGAACCCCTGGAAAAGGACATCGAGATAACCGGCCCGCTCACCCTGACCTTCCTGGCAAAGACGAGGTTCACAAGGCCGCTCTCACAGTCGGTCGTGGATCAGTGCATAGCCCTGATCAAGGGCGCCCTTAACCTTAATGAGGTAATGCTGCTGGACATCCGCACCAGGCGGGATGTCCAGTGGATAGTCGAACTGAACGACGTGTTCCCCGAAGGCCGGGCAAAGAATGTAACCTCGGGCTGGCTTTCGGCATGGCACCGGCCATACGATCCGGAAGACCCCACAAAGACCGACCCTTACTATACCCCGTTTAATCCCTACTACTATGCGGATACCTATGACGAACAGCATCCCGATTTTAATCCGATCGAAGAAGGCAAGGTCTACCGCTATGTCGTAGAGCTCTGGCCTACATCAAACGTATTCAAGAAGGGTCACCGCATCCGCGTGAGCATCTCGAACTCGGACTTCCCGCATCTGGCGCCGGTACTCATCCCGTCCGAGAACACCATCATGCTCAATAATCCGGATAACCCTGATGACGAGGAAGACTGGGCGCGAATCGATTTCACCACTACCACCGCATCAGGCGAGGGCGAGACGTGGAAATGGATAACCGGCGCAAAAGCGAGCGGCTCTATCCTCGGGGAATTTTCAGCAGCGGATGACTACCTGATGAAAAGCAGTGATGCGCAGTCTCAGGGTGAATCGGATGATGACGGCACTTCCGGCGGCGAGTCAGATACTGCACCATCTGATGAGGGATCATCCTCCGGTATGTGCTTTATCGGCATTTCAGTTCGGTAAAAAAGGGGCACAAACCAGAAATATAGAGGGATAAGACAATGGCAGGAAATAAACCGGATAAATGTCCGAAATGCGGAAGCACAACCACGAACGAGACCGAATGCGAGAAATGCGGTATTGTTTTTGAAAAATATCTGCGGGCCGAGGCAGGCAGTAAAGGCAGGACCAAAAAGGTCAAGACAACACCGGCGGAACCCCACAATCACAATGCTTTAATATTGGCGGGTATAATCATAATCTCGATCGTGGCGGCAGTAATATACCTGGTAGGGGGGAGTCATTTTTTTTCCAAGCCTGAGAAAGCCGGGAATGCTCGCGGCCTGTCAGACACATCAAATAAACGATTCATCGATGATAAAACAATCAACCCGTTATCGATGGCAAAGAACGAACCGTCTCCCAACAGTATACCTTCCGGAGACCCCATTCAGAATGCGCTGAAAGCGACAGTCATGGTCCGCACTCCCTGGGGCGGCACAGGCTCGGGATTTTTTATCAACGAACACTCAGTAATAACCAATAAGCATGTTATAAAGCTCGATGACGCCAGCTTCGAGACATTCAAAAACAGGGTTGAGAAAAACCGCAGGATGATTAATCTTGAAATCGACAAGATCAGCGAATGGAAAAAAAAGATGGAGGATATGCCTACCGGACCGAACAGAACCCAATGGGAGTTATTCATCAAGGAAAGGGAACAGGAAGTAAACAGGGTATTGCCCCTGCAGAAAGACAACGAGGAAGAGCTTTCCAATCTGATATATCAGAGGTCTTCACAGAATATAAAAATAGTCATGTCCGACAACAAAGAATACGCAGTTGACCGTATCATAACGAGCCCCGACCACGACCTCGCGCTCCTCAAGGTCGATTCAGTCTATGCACGGGCATTGAAACGGAGCACGAAAGAACGCCTTAAACAGGGTCAGGCGGTTTATGCAATAGGAAGCCCGCTGGGACTGGATAATACCGTTACCTCAGGTATTTTTTCCGCATACAGGAAATTACCCGGCCACAGCGAGACATATCTTCAGGTCGATGCCGCGATCAACCCGGGCAACAGCGGAGGCCCGCTCATCGACAAAGAGGGGTATGTCCTTGGCGTCAACACTATGGGTGCCAGAGATGCAAAAGGCATAGGCTTTGCGATTCCTATAGAAGCGGTGTTCGAGTCGTTTTCCGAATTCCTGTAACCTTTATTTTAGTACATTGCGGATTTGTATGGATAAGAAACAAGTCCCTTTTAAGCAAAAGGTATTAATGTGAGCATTTGCCGGTATATGAGATTGATTTGTCATTCCGGATCCCATCCGGTTTTAAAGGGGATGGGTGAGGAATCTTGCTTTTATTAAAGAGATAAAACCATGAACAAGATTTCTCACCCCCGCAAGGGGGGGGGTTCGGAAATGACAATATTGCTATTCCATCCACTTGCATCCGTGAAGAACCATAAAGGTTTTGCCCGAATGTCCGTTAAGTCAGATATGGTTATTCGTTTATCGTTACACGCGGAGGAGAGCATGCATCATAGAAGTTTTTCAAAATCTGCATTCAGGGTCATTTTATTACTGATAAGCTGCTTTTTTCTTTTAACAATATTCGCCTGCTCTGATTCAGGGCAAAGACCTGCTAAAAATCTTGAAGCTTCTGTTGATATAAAAATGGTGCGTTATCATCAATTAATGCTTCAGAAAATCGCAGACAGCAACAATGGCAACCGCTTTCCCGGTAGTCCCGGTTTTGAACAATCAGTCCAGTATGTTAAAGGCTGGCTCGAATATTCAGGCTACAAACCCGTCATTCAGGAATTTGACTTTCCCGTTTACAAGGATATTTCAGCCCCTGTTTTAAATCAGGTCACGCCAGATTCTGTTATCTATCCGTCTGATGTTCCCAATGGTTTCATAACCGTCGGCTATTCAGGAAGCGGCGACGTAACAGCCGCTGTACAGCCGGTGGATCTTATCATTCCCATGGCCGCCGGTAATCCGCCCAACACATGCACGAGCGGCTGCGAGACGTCTGATTTTGCAGGCTTTATCCCGGGCAGGATTGCGCTTCTTCAACGCGGCAGTTGCAGCTTCGGCGTCAAAGCCGCCAATGCACAGGCTGCCGGAGCTGTCGGTGTTATCATCATGAATGAAGGTCAGCCCGATCGCACTGATGCCACAAGGTCCACATTGGGCAGTTATAATATCACTGTTCCGGTTGTGTCTTTAAATTACAATATCGGTGCAGAATTATACAATCTGATAAATACCGGTATGACGGTCAGTGTAAATCTGAAAGTCGATGGTGCTCTGGAAACACTTAAGACCTTCAACATAATCGCCGACACACCGGGCGGTGACGATAATCACACCGTTGTTCTCGGCGCTCATCTCGATTCAGTCTCAAACGGTCCCGGGATTAACGACAACGGAAGCGGTTCAGCCGCCATCCTGGAGGTTGCCTGTAAAATGGGGATCATGCATATCGAACCCGGCTATAAGGTGCGGTTCGTTTTCTTCAGCGCCGAAGAAGAGGGTCTGCTCGGCTCCGAATATTACGTGTCACACCTGTCGTCTGCCGAACTGGCTAAAATCTCAATGTACCTGAACTTCGACATGCTCGCTTCACCCAATTACGTGCGTTACGTGTATGACGGCGACGGCTCCGATTCTCCCAACCCGGGCCCGCCGGGTTCGGAACATATAGAAAAGCTGTTTAATGATTATTTTACAGCTTGCAGCCTGCCTACAGATCCAACGGTCATAGCGGGTTCATCCGATCATGGTCCCTTTGCCGACAGGAATATCCCTGTAGGAGGGATATATGCGGGATCCAGCGAGATCAAAAGCGAAGAACAGGTAATAAAGTACGGCGGCACAGCCGGAGAACCTTGCGATCCCAATTATCATACACCTGATGATACCGAGGCCAACCTGAATTACACCATCGAAGAACAGATGCTCAAAGCCATTGCATATTCAGTTTCTTTTTACAGTTACACATTACTTGATACGCAGATGGCAAGTAATGCACTTAAGGCGAGAAACGAACAAGTTTATCGTTCAACCTATAAGGGTCCGTTTGCCGTCGAGTAATATTTTGTCCCGAAATCAGATGGCATCAAGGCGTTGATTCTTGACATATCAGTTAAAATGCCAAAGATGAATCCTGTGGCAGAACTCTTAATAAAATCAAAAGGAGGCTGTAGCGATGAAAGTTTTTGAAAGACCGGGGCCTGTCAACACCGAAGATATCATCGAAATTGCAAAGACGGCTTCCTCGAAATATGAATATATCGTCGTAGCCTCGATAACGGGAGATTCCGCAATAAAACTTGCCGGGATACTTCCTGGCAAAAAAATAGTTTGTGTGACTTGCCCGCAGGGTATGAACTGGGAAGTCGATAAAATGAATGCCGGCCCTTTTGCCGATATTGCCGAATTGGCGCTGATCCGTGACAAATGGACAAACCAGGGTTTGTTGAAAGTACCCATGACTATTACGCCTGATAACAAAATCATGCTGGACAAACTCAACATAAAAATTGTTCAGGGGACAATACCTTTTTTCGGTCCGTCTTTTTCGATGAGAGTTCACCTGCAGAAAGTCACCGGGCTTGATCTTATGGCTAAAACCCTTGAATTGATATCTACAGGAACACTGGTTTGTCTGGAATGCGTTCTCATGTCTGTAGATGCCGGTGTAATCCCTGAAGGTGAGAAAGTCCTTGCATTGGCGGGTACGGAACGAGGCCTTGATACGGCCTGGATAATCAGAAGCAGCGCTTCGGCCAATCTTTTCCATCCGGCAAAAGGCGCCAGATTTGTTGAACTGCTCGCAAAACCGGGCGTTTCTTTAATACCGGATGTCGCGATAGAATATCTCAGATGAAAATTGTATAGATTCTGACACCCAAACAACTCCATACCAAGGGAGATACGTATGAATAATGCTAATTCCGCCAGTTTTGCAGTGACCGATGTCAAGTCCAGGATCAGGCAGGGCAAGGTCGTAACGGCCCGTGAGGCAGTCCGGATCATAAGGGATGGCGACACGATAGCGATGGACGGGTTCATCGGCATGTGCGCGCCTGAAGAGATTCTTGTCGAACTGGAAAAGAACTTCCTCGAAACCGGCTCACCGAAAAACCTTTCGATAATAATCCCTTCAACCAGCGGCGACGCAAAAGACAAGGGCCTTAACCGCCTTGCCCATACCGGGCTTCTGAAAAGGGTTACGGCAGGACATTTCGGCATGATCCCGAAAATAGGAAAGCTTGCCGTTGAAGGGGTTATCGAGGCATACAACTTTCCCCAGGGGGTTCTCGCAGGCATGTACGCAGATATTGCGGCGGGTCGCCCGCGCACGATTTCAAAAGTGGGTCTCGGCTCATTTGTGGACCCGAGAATAGAAGGCGGCAGGATCGGTCCCGCCACAAAGGATGACATGGTGGAAGTCATCAGTTTCGATGGAGAAGAATACCTGGCCTACAAACACCAGCCTTTAAATGTCGCAATATTAAGGGGCACCACGGCGGATGTAGACGGCAACATCACCATGGAAAAGGAGGCGCTGATCCTGGAGGTCCTGAATGCTGCCATGGCGGTCAAGAATCAGGGCGGGCTGGTCATTGTGCAGGTCGAAAGAATTGCCGACAGGCATGCACTCAATCCCCGGGATGTGAAAATCCCCGGCATACTGGTAGACTGCGTAGTGGTTTCAAAACCCGAAAACCACTTCCAGACCTCAAAGACCTTTTACAATCCGGCTTACAGCTGCGAGTTCAGGGTTCCGGCGGCGAGCATAGCCCCTCTTAAACTCTCTGACAGAAAGATAATTGCCCGCAGGGCCGCGTTTGAACTAAGGCCCAATATGGTTGTCAACCTGGGCATTGGCATGCCCGAAGGTGTTGCCAGTGTGGCCAATGAAGAGGGCATCCTGGATTACATCACTTTGACAGCGGAAGCGGGAACAATCGGCGGCATACCTGCAGGCGGGCTCGATTTCGGCGCTGCCATAAACGCGGACTGCCTTTACGGCATGAACAGCCAGTTCGACTTTTACGACGGTGGAGGGCTTCATCTGGCCTGCCTCGGCTCTGCCCAGGTCGATGAAACCGGCAATGTCAATGTAAGCAGGTTCGGCCCAAAGCTTGCAGGTTGCGGCGGGTTCATCGACATTTCGCAGAACACCAGGAAAATAATATTTACCGGCCTGTTCACGGCAGGCGCAGAGATCGAGGTGGAAAACGGCAGGCTTAAAATCATTCAGGAAGGCAAAACAAAAAAATTCGTAAAATCTGTCGAACAGATAACCTTCAGCAGCCTTACTGCCCTTAAGAACAGAAACACCGTTCTTTATATAACCGAGAGGTGCGTTTTTTCTCTTACGGATGAAGGGCTTGAACTTATCGAAGTAGCCCCGGGAATCGACATTGAAAAAGACATACTGGCGAATATGGATTTCAGGCCCGTCATAAGAAACCCGCAACTCATGGATGAAAGGATATTCAATGACACTTTGATGGAGCTTAACGATGAGCTTCTCTCAATCCCCATACCTGAAAGATTCAGGTATGATTCCGGCAACAATATACTCTATGTGAATTTCGAAAGGCTCAATATAAGGACAAGAAAGGAAGTCGACCTTATCAAGACAAGCCTCGAAAGCCTTTTCGCTTCCATCGGCAGAAAGGTAAACGCAGTCGTGAACTACGACAAATTTTCCATAGCGCCCGAGCTCGAATCTTATTACATCGGAACTGTAGAGAATATCGTAAAGAATTACTACGAGAAGGTTACCCGGTACACGTCCAGCGTATTTTTAAGGATGATGATCGAGTACGAGCTCGAAAAAAGGGGCTTTAAAAACAGTGTCTATAAAACTCTCGACGAGGCTAGAGAGGCATTAAATAAACCGGGAGAGTGAAGCCCAATAGTCACCTGTCATAACACCTCATCTCTTCCAGGGTTCTATCTGGTACTGTTCAAAACATATACCCTGACATAATCGACAGTAAAGGTATCGGGCAAAGCGGCTTTTTTGATGTCGCCTGCCCAGGTGCCGATCTCATCGCTGATGATAAGCTCTCCGGGCTTTTCACAGACGCCTCCGTAGCTGTGGGTCCAGGTCTTTACGCCGTCTATGTAATAGATATATTTTTCAGGCGTCCATAAAAGGCCTATCGTATGCCAGCCTTCCATTGCGCCGTTTATGAATACCTTCCTTGCAGATGACTTGTGCTCATTTCCGTAACCGTCCCAGTGGATAGTCTGCTGAATCATGTTATCGAGCGTGGGCTTTTCGAATATGTCAATTTCAGCGCCGTCAACTCCGCCGTTCTCAATGCTGCCGACATCGCCGGCCATGATCCAGAATGCGGGCCAATGACCCTTTTCCCTGTGCAGCTTCACTCTTATCGCATAATAACCGTATGGCTCTTCCATAAGGCTTGTAAGACCTTTGGATGTGATGCAGCCGTCGATGAACCTGCCATCTTCTTCATATGTAGTCATTACAAGATTGCCACAGCCGTCTAGGCTCACGGCCTCTCTTTCCCACCAGCCGTCACGCCTCGGGCTGTTGTCTTCACAAGTCCATCTGCTTTCATCAAGAGCCGTCCCGTTAAAGTCGTCTTCAAAGACGAGCTCGAATTCATAGCCTGCGGGTGGTTCGGGAACAAAGCTCTCGCGGTTTTCGGGTTTCACGTCGCCATCCGAAATCCAGAAATATGTGACTGCAGGAATACATGCGGCCAGAGTCAATAATAATCCAGCGAAAAAGGCTCTTTTAAGGTTCTTCATAATCTCCTCACTAAAAGAAAGTTTAAAAACCTGTTTTAATATATGCCTGATGAAAAAGCTACCACAGTCAACGCATAATAAATGAAATTACCCGGCTTGAAAAAGGACTTCCTGTTATCCTCACCCTGCAGCAGTAGCAATAAAACAACTCCCCCCGCCGCCTGATGAAGAACTTTCCGCCACAGCGTTATCCGTTGTAAACGATGTCAATGACGAAGCTTGAGATTCGGCTCCACGGTCATCTTTATATATTACCTGCCAGTAGTACTGTGTGCCGGAGTCAAGAAAACCGGAAGGAACATTGAAAGCGGTCTTGCTGGCAGTATCAAAAGGGCTGGAATAGACGATGTTTCCAGCAGAGTCCTTGATTATCCATCGACTTGCTTCATGGCTGTCACAGTCTGCATCCTCGAATTCAGACGCAGAAAGTGTCACCGTCTGCCCTGTAATTGTCGCCCCACCATTGGGAGGCTGAAGATTTACCGGTCGATCCGGTCTCGTATTGGCCTCGCCGCTCAAGGATATGCTTCTGGTGATACCGGCAGAGTCCACCTGCAGCTCTGCCGTGTCAATGGTCTTCCCGGCCTGCCCGGTAAACATCACGTCAATATCAGCCGAAGCTGCCGATTCTATATCCAGATCGAAAAACGGTATCACGGAATACATCGGGTTTGTCACAGTGCATGAGATATCCGTTAATGGCACAGACCCGTTATTCGAGATTGTAAATGATCGGGTCATAAACGGCTGATCGGGAAGAAGCAGCATCCCGAAATCGATATCGGAAGAGCTCAGAACAAAGGAGGCGCCGGGTACGGTGGCATAGTTTACGGTATATACCTCATCCTCTATACCGCATTCATTCGTGCCGGCCGCTATTCTGAAATATCCGTTTTCGCCCCAGTCAGGCCCCCAGCTGTTCTTGATTATCCAGCACTGATCCGCATCATCGTAACCGACTATAGCTACCGCATGACCCCCCTTGACCGGACCGGTTACGTGACGATAGATTCCCGATTGGTAGTAAAGAAAGTCCTCATAGACTGTAAATCCGGTTAATACCGGTCCATACTGGGCTATTGCGCTTTTTATTGACTGGGCTGAGGCTGCAACATCTTCAAAAGATGTTACCCGGTAGGTGTTTTGCTGCCAGCCGGCGCATCCGGCACAGTCCCCGGCTATACTGGTTTCTCCTGAAGTGTATGGATAGCAGGTTTCAAGGGTGGTACCGGTCGTTTTAAGGAAATTCATCACCTTGTCAAGATACCCGCCCTCGCATCCCAGATTATTCGGATCACATGAAACCATAGGCTGTTCAGACAGGTCCAGCTCGGTATCCGGAGTGTGACTTGTAATGAGTATGCGGGATTCCAGAACGGCCGTGGCGGAAAAGGCGTAGCATGAACCGCATTGCCCCTGGTCTCTTATGCCTGTAACATAATTGCTGCCGTCTACATTTCTCCAGTCAACATGAGCAGGGATTACGGCTTCGGCGGAAACTTTATTAGATTTGGCTTTCAGACCAGGCTTGCTTCCCGGCTTAAGAGAGAAAAGATGTCTTATTTCATCGGGCTGGAGTTTCGAGATTGACGTTTCCCCTGCAACCCAGCCGCCCCCCTTTTCATGAATAGCCTTATTAACATCATCTGCATTTATAGCCAGGAGAGGCGAGCAAGTGAACATGAGCATCAGGAATGTTATAAAGCTTATGGCTGTTATCAGCATGCTGGTCTCCTCATATCAGTATTCCATTTGCAGCGGTGGAGATAAAACAATTTCCGCCGCCTGATGCTGAACTTCCTGTCGAAAACGATGTCAAAGCTGAAGCTGAAGATTCCGCCCCGCGGGAATCCCTGTATATCACCTGCCAGTAATACTGCGTATCCGGGTAAAGTATGCCTGAAGGGATTCTAAAAGCATTCCTGCCTGGTGAATCAAATGAGCCTGAATAGACGCTGGCGCCTGCCCTGTCCTGAATTATCCATCTGCTTGCATCATGGGTATCGCCGTCGGCGTCAAAAAAAGCTGATGCATAAAAAGTTTCAGTCGGCCTTACAAAAGTTGCTCCATTTTGCGGCCAAAGATTTTCAGGCTGAGCCGGCCTTGTGTTGGCCTGACCGCTCAATGTTATGCTGCGGGTGACACCTGAAGAAAACACGTCCAGTTCCGCAGTATCCGGGGTCAATTCTCCAAGCCCGGTATATGTCACCTGTATATCCTCCGATGCAGCCGATTCTATCGGGGAGCCGCCTGGCTCGGAAACAACAAACTTCGAATTCGTCACATCAAAAGATATATCGCTCAGCGGAACCGACCCGTTATTGGTGATCGTGAAAGAAAAGGTCTGAAACGGGTTATCGGGAAGAAGCAGCATCCCGAAATCGATTGAGGAAGGGTTTAAAACAAATGATGCGCCGGGCACTGTGGCATAGTCTATGGCATAGGCCTCGCTTTCAATCGCACACTCGTTCGTGCCCATCGCCACCCTGAAATATCCGTTCTCGCCCCAGGCGGGTCCCATGGAGTTCTTGGCTATCCAGTACTGCTCTTCATCATCGTACCCGACTATAACGACTGCATGCCCGGCTACTACCGTGCCCTCGACGTGACGGTAGATTCCCGATTTGTAGTAAAGAAAATCCTGATAGATTAAATAATAAGTCATCACCGGACCATAGTGGACCAATGCACTTTTCATGGACTCTACAGAAGCTGCAATATTCTCAAAAGATGTTACCCGATAGGTATTTTGCCGCCAGTCTGCGCATCCGGCGCAATCCCCGGTTATTCCGCTTTCTTGGCCAGTAAATGGATAGCAAGCTTCAAGGGGGACGCCTGTTCCATTAAGGAAATCCATCGCATAGTCAAGAAACCCGCCGCCGCATCCATAATTTTTCGTATCACATGAAAGCATCGCCTGTTCAGAAAGGTCCAGGTCGATATCGGGCGTATGGCTGGTGATAAGTACGCGGGATTCCAGTGCGCCAACTGAAGCAAAGGCATAGCATCCACCGCACTTACCCTGGTTTTTTATGCTCGTGACATAATTGTGGCCGCCTACATTTCGCCAGTCGAATCTGGCAGGGAGGACTTCCTCTGCATAATATCTGTCGGATTTGGGTTTTATGCCGAGATTGTTACCGGACTTTAGCGCAAATATATGTTTTATTTCATCTGGCGGGAGTTTCGATAGCGGCGTTTCCTCTGCAACCCAGTTTGCCCCCTTATCGCGAATGGCCTTGTTTATATCATCTGCATTTATCGCCAGGAGAGGTGAGGAAATGAATATGATTATCAGGCATGCAACAAGCCTGATAATCGTATTATTCATGCTTCTCTCCTCTTTTCCGGGGATATTTCTTTTTATTTAACGGGTACATATTTTATCGACATTAAACCGGGAAACTTAAGAGGGACAATGGGATGAATCTACAGGTTCATGGCAGTATTTATAAAACAGTTTCCCCCGCCTGATGAAGAGCTTCCTGTTGCAGTTGTAATTGATGTTAATAACGAGGCGGGAGATTCTGCTCCTCTGTCATCCAGATATATGACCTGCCAGTAATACTGCGTGCTTCCCTGAAGGATTCCTGAAGGCACCTTGAAATACGTTCTGCTGGCCGTATCAAAAGGACCGGAATAGACGATGTTTCCCGAAGAATCTTTGATTATCCAGCGGCTTGCTTCATGGGCGTCGCCGTCTTCATCCTCGAATTCCGACGCGGAAAGCGTCACGGGCTGCCCCGGAATTGCTGCCCACCCATTTGGAGGCAACAGATTCACAGGTTGAGCCGGTCTTGTATTAGCCTGACCACTCAATGATATACTTTTAGAGACACCTGCTGCATCCACATGCAGCTCTGCCGTGTCGATAGTCCTGCCTGCCTGTGGGGTATACATCACCTCAATATCAGCCGAAGCTGCCGGATCCAGATTGAGGCCCAGAAGCGATATGACAGAATACTTCGGGTTCGTCACCGTGCAGGAGGTATCCGTTAACGGGACAGACCCGTTATTCGTGATGGTAAACGTCTGCGTCATAAACGGCTGATCGGTAAGGAGCAGCATCCCGAAATCGATAGACGAAGAATCTAAAACAAAGGAAGGGCCGGGGACGGTGGCATAGTCTATTGAAAAGACTTCTGTTTCGACCATACATTCGTTCGTGCCCATCGCTACCCTGAAATATCCGTTATCACCCCAGTCAGGTCCCCAGCTGTTCTTTACTATCCAGCACTGCTCTTCATCATCGTAACCCACGATAACGACATCATGCCCCCCTTCTATTGTACCGGATACGTGACGATAGACTCCCGATTTGTAGTAAAGAAAGTCCGTATAGATCACAAATACCGTCACCACCGGTCCATTATGGGCAACAGCGCTTTTTATCGACTCTACTGAAGATGAAACATTTTTAAATGATGTTACACGGTAGGTGTTTTGCCGCCAGTCGGCGCATCCGGCACAATCCCCGGCTATTCCGCTTTCTTCTGAAGTAAATGGATAACATGATTCAAGCGGGGCACCGGTATCTTTAAGGAAATCCATCGAATAATCAAGAAACCCGCCACCGCATCCCATGTTACTCGGATCACACGATATCATCGACTGCTCCGAAAGATCCAGTTCCGTATCCGGTGTGTGGCTGGTAATGAGTATGCTGGATTCCAGAGCCGCCGTAGTGGCGAAGGCATAGCATGCTCCACATTTCCCCTGGTTTTTAATACCTGTGACGTAATTATGGCCGTTAACATTTCTCCAGTCGATTTTGGATGGGAGGACTTCCTCGGCATGATATTTATTGGATTTGAGTTCTGTGCCGGGCCTGATTACCGGCCTCATCGGTAAAAGGCGCTTTCTATCATCAGGGGAGAGTTTTGAGACTGGCGTGTCTCCTGCAACCCAGCCGGCGCCCTTATCGCGAATGGCCTTGTTTATATCATCTGCATTTATCGCCAGGAGTGGCGAGGAAATGAGCATGATTATCAGGCATGCAACAAGCCTGATAATCGTATTATTCATGCTTCTCTCCTCTTTTCCGGGGATAATTTCATTCATTTAACCGGGTATATTTTCTATCGACATCAAATAGGGAAACTTGAGCGGGACATCACCAGAGAAATGCACTACTTATTCCTTATATGTTTCCGGCAGAGAGGATATACACAAATGCCGTCCTCCTGCCGGAAATATTGGCTTACTTACTGACCGGCTTGTTCAATATAAATTCCGGAGCCGATCCAGATCGTGTCCGTAAGTTTCGTGGAATAGCCTTTTTTCAACCATATCCTGTTGTTGTCAGCCGGGTTGGGCCAGATGAACAGGACAAAGCCGTCTGTGTATCCGTTTTTCCTGTAGGCGGCATCCGATACCATCCGGAAGAATTTGGCGTCTTTCTGCTCTCCGATGCCATACTGAGGATAGGCCTTCATCGTGAAACCGGTATTGAAGAAGTCCTTGCCGATCATATCCGGTTTAGCGCCATGCGCCACACACTTGATTCTTACAACATGTCCATCCTTCATTTCGTTTTCATAGGCATACATGTAAAGTTCGCCCTTCTGAAACCTGCATTTGCCCGCTTTGCAGTGAGCGTCGGACGCCTGCCGGTCGAATTCCTTGAAAGTGGCCGCAAGTCCCGCCTCTTTTCCCAGTTTTTTCATATTGGCGAGAGCGAAAGCTTTTGCGTCGCAGACGAATTCCATTACCTCCCTTTCTTTTGCAGGCAGATTGGACATGCCGCTGCACTCGCCCGGATAATACGAGGCCGATTCCTTGGTGTTTATAAGGCCGGTCATGTCCGCACCCGGGACATAGCTCCGGTATATCTTTTCAAAAGTACCGTCCGCCTTGATGCCGGCAAGTGCAGACTTGAATTTATCGATGGTTTCTTTTGGCGTTCCGAGCGAGAGCGCAATGTAGAAATATGAGC
>CAYNVT010000062.1:0-23138 GCA_964400685.1 uncultured Bacteriovoracaceae bacterium
GATGTGCCATATTACCTAAAATGAAACGTTCCCCGCACACGCGGGGATGAACCGGCGACAACACAATCTTGGTCGGCGCTCGTCTTACGTTCCCCGAACACGCGGGGATGAACCGATGGTCCTCGGGCATGAATCGCAGGCGACAACACGTTCCCCGCACACGCGGGGATGAACCGACCAATCAATTATACAAAAAAGGGCTCAACAAAGTTTCCAATAGTTGAGTTTATTATATGGTTCCCTCTATTCTCAAATCTGGCTTGAGAGCGCTCTACATCTTTCTTTCCTGTATCTCGAAACAGGGCTAAAGTTGTTGACAAAAAAAGACGACTTAAGTAGAAGGGGTCTTCGTGGCGGCGTAGCTCAGTTGGTAGAGCAGGCGTCTCATACGCGCCGGGTCAGGGGTTCAAATCCCTTCGCCGCTACCATTCAAAAGACCCTGGAATATCATAAAATTGCTTTATCGCTGTCAGGAGTAAGTAATGAACAAGATTACTGTAGGTTTCCTGTGGCACATGCATCAGCCGTATTACAGGGATCCTCTTACCGGGTCTTTCCTTATGCCCTGGGTGAGGCTGCATGCCGTCAGGGGCTATTACGACATGATAGCCGTGCTCCAAGATTTCCCGGGTGTGAAATGCACTTTCAACCTGGTCCCGTCGCTCATAGCGCAGCTTCTGGACTACACCGAGAACAAACAGACCGATATCGACTTTGTGCTTTCGGGCAGGAAGCCCTCGGAACTTTCTCCTGATGAAAAAAAGCAGGTGCTTCTCAGGTTTTTCTCGTGCAACCAGGCGACCATGATAACCCCTTTCAGCAGGTATGAAGAGCTTCTAAAGAAAAAGGCAGGGAAAAAGACGGATGAATTCGCCAGGGATTTCAGCGACCAGGACATAATGGACCTGCAGGTGCTGTTCAACCTTACATGGATAGGGTTTATGGGAAGGAAAGACCCCGGCATCTCCGAACTCATCAAAAAAGGCAGACAGTTCGGCGAATTTGACAAAAAATACGTGCTCGATTTCCACATGAAGATGCTCTCAAGCATAATTCCTCTTTACAAGGACGCCAGGGACAGGGGCCAGATCGAGATAACGACTTCCCCTTTTTACCATCCGATAAGTCCCTTATTGATGAATGTCGGATACGCGCACAGGTGTATGGAAACGAGGCTTCCCGAAGAGGGATTTTCCCACCCCGAAGACCTCGATGCACAGATAGAGAAATCGATTGCGCTCTACAAAAAAGTCTTCGGTGACAGCCCTGCCGGGTTCTGGCCGCCGGAGGGTTCCGTCTGCCCGGAAATGATGGAGATACTTTCACGCTACGGCATTAAATGGGCTGCGACCGATGAGGATATTCTTTTCATGAGCCTCAGGGAACCAAGGACCGGTGCAAGGCTCTTCAGGCCGTACAGGGTCTCTGATGGCGACTCGCCTGTAAGCATGTTCTTCAGGGACAGGGACCTTTCGGATATGATAGGTTTCGTATATTCGAAGAATGCTCCTAACGCAGCGGCGGCCGACTTCATTTCGCACCTTGAAGATATAAGAAAGGGTGCGAGAACCTATCCCTACAATCCTTTCATATCAATTATTCTGGACGGAGAAAACCCCTGGGAATACTATCCGGACGGGGGCGAAAGCTTTTTAAGGAAACTGTATCAGGGCCTTAACGAATCACAGAATATCGTAACGGATACGTTTTCATCATATCTTGCGGCAAACCCCGTGAAGGAAACGGTTGAAAATCTGTTCACCGGCTCATGGATAAACCACAACTTTTCCATATGGATAGGGCATGAAGAAGACCGCAAGGCCTGGGAATATCTTTCAAAGACAAGGAAATATGTCGAATCAAAGGGCAAAGACGCCCATAAGCTTTCATGGGAAGAGATTTATATAGCCGAAGGCAGCGACTGGTTCTGGTGGTTCGGCGACGAATTCACGATTCTCAACAAGGGAGATTTTGACAGGCTCTTCAGGCTGCATCTCAGGAACTGCTATGAACTGCATGGCGATGTCCCGCCCGCATATCTATTCAAGAGCATAATAACACCCTATGACATCGCACCGCAGAAAGAGCCTTACGGGTTTATCAGGCCGGTCATAGACGGGTTCGTAACGCACTTCTATGAATGGCGCAAGGCGGGCGTCTATCTTGCAAGGCCGGAGTCCTCGAGCATGTACAGGCATGCAGGATATGTGCAGAAGATTCTCTATGGATTTGATGAACAGCACCTCTATTTCAAACTTGAAACCGCGGCATTACCCAGAAATGCGATTGTAAAGATATGCTTCGTAATGGATAATCCGGTAAATGTCATACTGAATCTGGCGGAAAAGAAGATGACCCTCGAAGGCGGAACCAGCGTCACAGGGGAGGAAACAGGCAGAATGGCGGTGGGAGACAGCATCGAACTGGGCATAAGCTTCAGCTCTCTCGGCCTTAAACCTAATGAAAAGATAAGGTTTTATTTTATCCTTATGGAATCAGGGATCGAGATAGAAAGACACCCTGCATCGGGGCTTCTTGCTCTTCAAGTGCCCGGAGGGGATTTCGAAAGGAAGATGTGGTATGTCTGAAAAGATAAAACTGGCTTTTTGCATCCATTCTCATCAGCCTGTCGGAAATTATCCGCATGTCTTTGAACAGGGGGCAAGGGACTGCTATGTGCCATTCCTTAAATATCTTAAGGAGTATCCTGATATCAGGGCCACACTTCATTATACGGGCCCGCTCCTTGAATGGTTCGAGAATAACAGGCAGGAATTCTATGATCTGCTGGGCGGTCTTGTCTCAAAGGGTCAGGTGGAACTTATGGGTGGCGGTTTTTATGAGCCTATACTTTCAGCCATCCCGGCAGACGACGCCGTAAGGCAGATCAGGATGGGCTGTGATTTTTTCTTAAAAAAATTCGGCGTTAAGCCTTCAGGCATATGGTGCACCGAAAGGGTGTGGGACCCGTCTCTTCCCCGGAAGATATCTGGCTCGGGGATAGCCTACACGCTACTGGACGACACGCATTTCCTTGCGGCCGGGCTCAGGCCCGAAGACGTTCACGGATACTATATTACCGAGAGGGAAGGCGCATCACTGAAGGTTTTTCCGATAGACATGAACCTCAGATACCTGATCCCGTTCAAGGAACCCGGGCAGATAATCGATTATCTGCTGGGCCTCAGAGACAGGGGGATTGAAGCCGTCACCTACGGAGATGACGGCGAGAAGTTCGGGATGTGGCCGGGAACGCTCAAATGGGTCTATGAAGACAAATGGCTTGAGCGTTTTATGGAGGCGATGAGCAGGTGCGACGACATCGAGGTTGTAACCCTTAGCGGCGTGCTTGAAAACCATGCCCCCAAAGGGCTTATCTATCTCCCGACCGCATCGTACCAGGAAATGATGGAATGGAGCCTGTTCCCCGAACAGGGCAGGCTTTACGGAAACCTTGTCAAGGATGCGAAAACCTCCTGGGACTGGAACGCGAAAAGGGGTTTTTTAAGGGGCGGCACCTGGGACAATTTTTTTGCGAAATACCCCGAAAGCAACAGGATGCACAAAAAGATGCTAAGAATCAGCAGCCTTGTCAGGGAATACGGCTCTGATGAAACGGCTATGAGGCACCTTTTCATGGCCCAGTGCAACTGCGGCTACTGGCACGGCCTGTTCGGCGGCGTCTACCTCGACATATTGAGAAACGCTATCTATGAAAACCTTCTCAAAGCGGAAAAGATTGTCGATAAAGTAAGGTTGAAAGACAAACCATATATAGTCGAAAATTACGATTATGACATTGACGGCAATGATGAAATCCTTGTTTCGGGCAGGATAATCAACTGCATCATATCGCCCGATGAAAGCGGCTCAATTTTCGGGATAGAGCACAAGCCCAGCGAAAGCTGCATTTCAGATGTAATGATGAGGCATGATGAGATTTATCATAACAAGATACTGGGCTCGTCAGATCAGAACAGTAACCAGGACAGCGGGAACAAACCTCTTTCCATTCATGACATTGCGTTTGTCTCATCCGATGAGCTTAAAAGCCTTCTGGTTTATGACAGCTATTCGAGGAACTCTTTCATTACTCATATCATCAATGGAAGGCCTGACACGGAAAGTCTCCTCAAAGGCCTGAAGCCTGAAGGCTTTGCGGGCGCCTTGAAGCCCTTCAGGTTTGAGGGCATGTCGGGAGAAAATGATGTTCTCACGGTCAGACTTTCATCAATTGAGGAAGGATTGGATATTATAAAAACGATAATCTTTGACCCTGTTGGCTCGATAAGGCTTAAACAGGCCATTTCAGGCGAAATTGACGATGATATGTTCATAGCTGTTGAAATGAATATCATGATGCCCGAGAAACCTGCCATAAAGGATGTGGGAGAGATAGACGGCAGAGGGATTTTCACCGGGAGAAGAATGGTTTTTAATGACGCGGGCAGAAACCTTTCGGCATGCATCGAATCCGATTCCGTTTGGGAAATCGTATTGCTGCCCATAGAATGCGCTTCCCAGAGCGAATCAGGATTTGAAAAGACCTTTCAGGGCTGGTGCATATATTTCATAAGGCGCATCACGGGAGGCATTCCTGAGATTGTGCTTCATATGGGTGAAATATGTCAGAATTGAGAAAAGATCCCATAATAGACAGGTGGGTGATAATTACCGATTCCGCTACAAGAACGCCCGGTATAGTCCCGGATCAGGCAGCGAAAGACAATCTTACCTGTCCGTTCTGTCCCGGCAATGAACATATGTGTCCGCCCGAGATTCTTGCAAACAGGCCTTTCGGCTCGTTGCCCAACAGCCCGGACTGGAACCTCAGGGTTGTCCCTAACAGAAGCCCGGTTCTTGTTGTCGAGGAAGACCTGAAACGCATGGGAGAAGGACTTTATGACAAGATATCGGGGATCGGGGCGAATGAGGTCATAATAGAAACTCCCAGGCATGGCATAAGGCAGTCGGAAATGGAGCAGGCTGAGATGGAAAATCTTTTCTGGGCATACCGCGACAGACTTGTTGATTTAAAGCGCGACCGCAGGCTGAGGTATGCGCTTATCTATAAAAATTCCGGTTCCAATGCAGGGGCTACGCTCGAGCATCAGTATTCACTGCTTATGGGGCTTCCCATTATTCCCAGAGGAGTTCTCGAAGAAATCGAAGGCGCCGAGAAGCATTATGAATACAAGGAGCGGTGCATCTTCTGCGATATCATCAGGCAGGAACTGCAGCAGGGAGTAAGGATCGTTTCAGAGACAAGGGATTTCGTCGCATTTGAACCGTTCGCACCCAGGGTTCCGTTCGAGACCTGGATACTGCCCAAGAGACATATATCCAGATTCGAAGACGTCGAGCCCGGTGAGATAAAGGAAATGGCCATAATATTCTCAGATGTCATGAAGAGAATAGACAGAGCGCTCGGGAAGCCTCCTTACAACTATGGAATACATACGTCACCGTTCTCGATGGAATGCGCCTCATATTATCACTGGCATATGGAAATACTGCCCAGGCTGGTGCCGCTCACCGGTTTCGAATGGGGTTCGGACCTTTATATCAACTCGACCCCTCCTGAAAAGGCCGCCGCCTATCTTAAGGAAATGTCCATATGAGGCCTTGCTGAAATGCCCAGGTTCTTTGCCGAGGTGTCAGGAAAGGAAGCGCTTATTTCAGGCAAAGATGCAAGGCATATTGCGGGCCCCTTGAGAAGGCGTCCGGGTGATGAAATTCTCATCCGTCAGGGAAGGCAAGGGTTCAGGGCGATAATAACAAGCATCACCAGGGATGAGATCATTCTTGATGTAACCGGAAAAGATGAGCTGAGCGACAGGGGGAAAGCCCTGCTGCATCTAGGGATATCGCTTATAGACATAAGGGAAATGGACGATGCAGTAAGATTGACAGCGGAACTGGGCGTGGCAAATATCTGTCCCGTTATTGCCGAAAGGTCGAATATAAGGGCAGTAAGCGAGGCCAAACTGAAAAGGTGGGAAGATATAATAAAAGAAGCCGTCAAACAATCTCAGAGAAGGACCATCCCCATGCTCGAACCGCCAGTCAAGCTGTATGAATTCATAAAGTCGGCCGGGGCCAGGTTCATGAATAGATATTATGCGTCGATGTCCGGTACTAAAGGCATTCTGGATATTAGAGACGAAGAACTATGTTTTGTAATAGGCCCTGAAGGCGGGTTTACGGAACAGGAATCGGAGTTGTTTGATAAATACGGCTATACGCCCGTCAGTATGGGAAAAACGACGTTAAGAACCCTGGCGGCCGCAGCTGCAGCCGCCTCGATCCTTTGTATCTGATTTAACCACCTGCCTGTTTCAGCAGTTTTTGCGCGTCCTCTCTCTCACTGAATGATTTTGTTCTAAGCGCTGTTTTCAGATATGTCGCAGCTTCCTTTTTCTTGCCGTCTTTTATGAGCGCCATCGCCATATGGTAGTTGAAGGAAGGGTCATCGGGATTTTTATCCAGTGCAATCAGGAACTGGACTTTCGCATTGTTCACCATGCCTTTTTGAAGATAGATATAGCCCAGCGTGTCTGCAATTGAAGGATTTCCGGGGTCCGACCTCTTTGCTCTTAATGCAAGGTCCATGGCCTTGTCGAGATCTGTTTTCCTGCCGCGCGCAGCGAGTATCCATGCCATATTGTTAGCCGCTATCTTGTTTGTCGAGTCCCTTTCCAGAATGTATGAATAGGTTTTTTCGGCGTTTACGATATCTCCGCTGTCATTGAGCAGTATGGCAAGCATGGTAGCCGATTTTATGTCGTCGGGTTTTTTGATAAGCAGGTTCTTGAATTCTGCGATCGCAAGGTCGGTCATGCCGTTGCGGGCATAGAAATCAGCAAGGGCATAGTAGAGGTCTTCCCTGCCGGGATCCTGTGCAATGGCGCCCTTGATTTTAGCCAGTGCATCGTTTTTCATGCCCGCCTTTTCATACAGGACAGAGAGAACAAGCATGCAGTTTGAAGATTTGGACTTTGCGCATACAGAGCTTATTTCCTGTATCGTGGCGGCCGGGCCTATAGTGTCAGCGCCGGTCTGGGCATAGATCGTCAATGCCTCCATTTTATCGGGCCATGTCCTGATTGCCTTTTCTGCAAGCCTGAAAGCGGAGGCCTTGTCTTTCTTGTAAAGGAAATACGTTATCTCGGAATATGTTGTAGCCCATTCGGAAGGGGCGGCCTTTTTCAGCATCTGAATATACATGAGGGCCTTTTCGGGCTGGCCGAGATTGAGTGCTGATATAACGCCGATATTGAGGAGCTCGACGGATGAGGAACCTTCCTTGTGAGTAATGTCGACCTCGGCAAGGGCTCTCCTGTATTCCGCGCTTTTAAAATATATGGAGGCGAGCATTGCATGAAGCTTCGGATCGTTCTTTTTGTCTTTCAGTGCGAATTCGATAAACGAACGCGCTTTTTCGGGCTCCCCTTTCATCATGTAAATCCTTGCTGCGAGTATGGCAATATCAGGATTTTCCGGTATGGATTTGATTAAAGGATCAATTATCTGAAGCGCTTTGTCGGATTCATTTCCGATGAGGAGCTGCCGTGCAAGAATAATCTTTAATGAAACTGATGAGGGAAATTTTATAACGGCTTTGTTAAGAGTTTCCATTGCAAGGTCATTATTTCCTTTTTGAGCGTAAAGTTCGGAAAGCAGAGCCGCATTCTGTTCGGAGTAATTCAGTTCAAGGGCCTTTTTAGCATATATGATAGCATTATTTATGTCTTTGTTTCTGCCTGCCTCTTCTGCCTGAAGCTGATAGATTCTATAATCATCAGGGTATTTTTTCTTCATTTCGGCCATGACGCTCGCGAATCTTTCCGGCATGTTGTTCTTTGCCGCAAAACCGGCAAGGAAGAGACCTGAATTTATTTCTCCCTTGGATATACTGTATGCATCCTCAGCCATTTTCAATGCCATGTCAGGCTGGTTTTTTGCCAGATACACCTGACATGAAACCATCCTTATCCCGGCTGATGAAGGGAATTTCTTCAAGCCTGTATCGCTAACCTTGAGGGCATCTTCCATGTTGCCCATTTCGTAAAGGATCTGTATCGCATCGATGAATATGCCTTCTCCCGCCTCATCCTTTGTTATCAGGTTATTCAGCATGTTAAGGGCCTCATCCTTTTTCCCCGAAAGGAAAAGACTTTGTGCGAGGATCTCCTTTGCATGTAAATTAGCAGGATCCAGACTGAGTACTATGTTTGCCTCTTTCGATGCGTCGTCGTATTTCCTGGCAAGCAGATAAATGGTCGCAAGATTTGAATGCGTCTTGATGTTCTTCGGATCAATCTTCGATGCCTTCATAAACGAACTGAATGCGTCCCCCGGCCTTTGCTGTATCAGCTGGAGCTCTCCGAGTTTTATAAGCGTGGTTGCATCATCCGGGGCTATCTTTAGCGCATTTTGATACTGGATTGCAGCTTCAGCATATTTATTCTGCGCTGCATATTTATCTGCACTCATAAGATAATCGGCCCTTTTTTCGTCCGGGCTTTTGCTGCAGGCGAATTGAGACAGAAGGATGATTATCAATGAACTCAGAATCACTAGTTTTCTCATAAATCCTCCGAAAGTAGTTCCCAAAAATATCTATTAGAAAATATCGGCAAATTGAAGCGTGAACAATAGCAAAGAAATAAGATACTTGATAAAAAGGCTTACAGACACTATTTAAATTTACGAAAATAACCAGGAGGGGAAAATGATTTTTGATCCGCTGTATATGGTGATGTGGCTGCCCGGTTTGATGCTGAGCATCTATGCCAGCTTCAAGGTGAAGGCCACATATGCTAAGTATTCAAAGATTCCCACACTCAGGGGCATAACAGGCGCCCAGGCCGCACAGAATATTCTGAGTGCGGAAGGTATTTATGATGTAGGAATAGAGCTCAGCCGGGGTTTTCTGAGCGATCACTATGACCCGTCTAAAAAAGTATTGAGACTATCTGAAAACGTATACAGAGGGAATTCGCTTGCAAGTGTGGGTGTGGCTGCGCATGAAGCGGGCCATGCCATCCAGCATGCCAGGGGATATGCGCCGATGAAATTGAGGAGTGCAATTGTCCCGATGGCGAGCATCGGGTCAAACCTTTCATGGTTTCTGCTCATGTTCGGATTAATATTCAGGTCACAGGGTATGATTCTTATGGGAATACTTTTCTTTACCGCCGTCGTGCTTTTCCAGGTTGTAACTCTGCCCGTCGAGTTCAACGCATCTTCAAGGGCGCTCAAGGCATTGCCGGCTTCAGGCATACTGGCCGATCAGGAAGTTGTTGGCGCGAGGAAGGTGCTTAATGCAGCTGCAATGACATATGTCGCTGCGGCTGTTACGGCAGTCCTCCAGCTCTTGTATTTCCTGATACGTGCGGGATTGATTGGCGGCGGTGATGAGTGACAGATATTCTTTAAAAATGAGCCGGTAACCGTCACAAGGGAAAAAAATTTAAAATAATTGTCCCGGGGGGTTTCCTGTTGTATCTTATAACTGCCAAGTAATTTTAAATTCGGCCGTTAAACAGGTGCAAAAGATTAAACATTGATTAATCATGTTTAATCTTATGGTTTTCAGTTCTAATTCCGAATATATATACAAGTGGAATGTAACCACCTGTTTTCATCGGGTTTGACATTTCACCGGCAAATATGGAGAAAAAATTAGAAATGGTGCGGTAAATGAAAACCAGAGCGCTTCCGATATATATACTGATACTGTTGGATATGGCAGCTGCAACAGGTGCCGTCTTTCTCTCAAAATGGATTGAGATAAGGCTTCCCTTCTTCTATCTTCCTGACCCGCTGTTAAGTCTGAAGGCTTTTATTTTCATGCTGATTACTGTTTTCTGTTACTATTTCCAGGATTTTTACGACTGGAAATGGTGGAGGCGTCATTCAGAACTGGTTTCAACAGTATTGATCGGTGGCGGAATGTCGCTCATAATATTGTCCCTAGTCTATTACATAATTCCCCAAATCGGACTCAGCCGTTCGATATTCTTAATGTCGCTGTTTTTCTCTATGGGGTTCAGTTTTGTTATCAGGGTCATCTTCCTGGCACTGAGATCTTCCAGAATAGCAGATATCAGGGTTGTGCTGCTTGGCAACGGCAAGAACGCGAAGTTTCTGGTAGATGAGATAAGGCTGTCCGGAAGGGCGGTCAAATTTGAAGGATATGTAGGCAAGGAAAACATCGAAATAGACATACCCTGGCTGGGTGATGTCGACGAGCTTTGGAACATTATCAGGGGAGCCGATCCTGACAAGCTGGTTGTAGCCTTCGACGACATGAGAGGAATGTTGCCGCTTCACGACCTCTTAAGGATTAAGCTTACATCATGCGAGATTGAAGACGCCCCGAAGTTCTATGAGGAATTGCTTGGAAAGATCATGATCGAGGATGTCAGGCCGGGTTCTCTGATATTCGCAAAAGGTTTTGCCAGCATGAAATCAGAGGATATATTAAAAAGGATGTTCGACTTTTTCTTTGCGCTTGTAGGGACTCTGATAGCATTTCCGGTCATGATAATAACCGCCATCGCAGTTAAAATAGATTCACCGGGACCTGTTTTCTATAAACAGGACAGGGTAGGGCTGAACGGCAGGGAGTTCAAGGTATATAAATTCCGTTCAATGAGGACCGATGCTGAGAATGGGGTACCTCAATGGGCAAAGGAAAATGACCCCAGAGTGACCCGTGTAGGCCATATTATCAGAAAGACAAGGATCGACGAATTGCCTCAGTTTCTCAATGTGCTTATAGGAGATATGAGCTTCGTAGGCCCCAGGCCTGAAAGACGCTATTTTATCGATCAGCTCCAGCAGGTTATACCATTTTATGAAATGAGGCTTTATACGAAACCCGGGGTTACAGGCTGGGCACAGATAAACTATCCCTACGGCGATTCTGTTGAAGACGCCAGGGAGAAGATGAAATACGACCTTTATTACCTGAAATACCGCTCGCTATGGCTTGATATAGCAATACTGTTCCAGACCGTTAAAGTTGCATTGAAAGCCCGCGGCGGCCAGTGATTCTTATTCTAAATATTCAAAGAAAAAGCCGGTGGTGAGGTTATCACCATCGGCTTTTTTTGATTCACAGGAGATGAATCTCTGTTAGAGCTTTTCGTAGACCACTATTGCAGATCCGGGAGCTGAAGCTATGTTTACCGTGAACCCCGTATTGGCAAGATTATAACCGGAGTATGTCTTCACAATCGCCGGATTACTGTCTGAATAAATGCTGAGCTTGTATTTTGCAAATGACCAGAAATTGCTGTCTATGCCGCTCAGCTTGAGCTTTAAAGAGGTCTGACTGCTGCCGGCCCTTCGAAATACCTGAACCATGCCTTTTTTCAACTCAGGCATGTCATACTGCCATGCAAGTATTGTATTGATTGCTGTTACATCATCCGGCACTGCCAACGGGTAGAAATCGCCGGAGGCAAGTATCTGAAGGTCTTTCAGGCTGGATATTGCCGTTGCCGCAGCAGACGCAACCGAACCATTTTCCCAGTCTACGGCATATGCTGTGCACCAGCCGAAGCCACTGCGCATGCTGTAAGGATCGATGCTGACTGCACCCCTCCCCGTGAGAGGCAGCCAGTAGCTGAGCCCGAGGGTCTCGTTCTGGTTTGCTTCAGCATTCCACTCGCCCTGATCCGATCTCCAGAGCGCAACACTCCGCCTCAGGGCTTCATAGTCAAGTCGTCCTCCCCCTGATGCGCAATTATCGATCAGAAGGCCGGGACGTGTCGCCCTCAGGTTATCCCAGTATCCATACAGGCCTGCGATATGCTTGAGTTCTGCTATTCCATACCTGCTGTATGCCGGCACAAGTATATGTCCGTATGAGAGAATCCCGGCAACTGCCCTGTCGCTGGGGCTCTGTGTAAGAGTGAGTATTTCGTCCATACCATCGCCGTTTATATCAAAAGGCACGTATTCACTGTTCCATGAACCTATGTCGGTCATCTGGTTTTGAGAAATGCGCCCGAAGGCGTATCCGTCGGCATAAAGAATATCAGATTCTGCAAGACCCTTGGGGTCTTTCCACAGGCGCACCAGGTCATATGACCCGCCGGTGTTTACCTTCATTCCGAGAGACTTTGTCTCAACACCAGCAACAGCCCAGTCGCCAAGGTCCTGAACTCCCCTGCCTGAATACCTGTTGAAAACACTGCCATTCGAAAAAAGGATGTCCGATATTGCCTTGCCGCTTGCATTTTTATATATCCTTACGAGGTCATCCCTGTTGTCAGGGGATCCATTGGGAGAATTCCCGTATGTTCCGACATCCATGACCATTACCGTGACATAAGCCCCGTTTTCACTGTAGTTGCCCACAGAATACATTGCAGGTGCGCCGTCTCTTGTAAAGTTGCTGGAGGTGTTTACAAAGAGAGTGTCAATTCCCATTTTCCCGCCGTCATAACTGAACACCCTTACCAGATCATCCTTTCCATCGCCGTTGATGTCACACGGGAAGTCCTTGACCATCGAACCTTCAATCGCCCAGCCTCCGATGTCGATTCTTGTGTTTCTTGCCGCAAACGAAGTCCCATTCGAAATCAATACCTGAGCCTGTGTCTGGCCGCTTCCGTCCATGTATTTATAAAAAAGGTCCGCCTTGGAGTCCCCATTGATATCCATTGGTGTAAATACTGCATCAACGCCGTTAGGGGCCCAGTCTCCAACTTCGACAGTTGTATAGGCCGTTGTTTCAAAACCGGTTGATGTAGCCCTGTAAACCCTTGCCACCGCTTTTCCGCTTTCTTTTGATATTCTTGTAAGTTCATCTTTTCCGTCACCGTTGAAATCCATTGCAAGGTTGATTACATCGGCGGATTCGGTTGTCCATGCGCCCATATCCTGTGAACCGAAGGTTGTATCTTCCATGAAGTTATAGAAATCCTTCGGAGTCGAGCTGGCTGTATCTTCCTGGTCCCAGCTCATTGCGATGGCATAGGCGTTCATGTCCTGGCGGTATATGTCTACCCCGTAACCGTCGATAAGTCCTGCAAATGTAGAGATGACCCAGTCAAGGGCAAGGGGATTACCGAGGTTGAGAACCTTATTTACATAGTCGTCAACACCGACAGCCGGCATTATCCATTCCGGGTGCTCAGTCAGCACATTCGCATATTTTGATACCCTTTCAGGCTCGAACCAGAGAAGGAATTTATAACCCTTTGCATGTGCCGCATCAGATACAGGTTTGAGGCCATTGGGGAATCGCGATGCATCTGCAGCCCAGTCGCCCTTCAGACAGATGAAGTCGTCATTGGTTCCGAAATCCCTTTGCATTTCATACCATCCCGCATCTACCCAGAACGTGTTTATCGGGACATTTGCCGAGCTTATGGAATTTATCATTCCAACAAGATTGCCTTCTGTCGTATCGGCAAAACCGTATTTTCCATGGGCAGAAGCTGCAACAACTGGTTCGGGAAGGTGGCCGTTAACCTGCGGTGTGAAATGTTTGAGCATCAGCTTTCTGAACTTGTTGTGTCCTCTCATGCCGTCAGTGTCATCATAAAACATCCTCAGGAATGAAGGTGTACGGACGGTTTCGCCGGGCAGAAGCTGGAAATCAGCATCAGGGATTGCAGACTTGACCAAGACGCCTGAGCTTAAATATGACAAGTTTGTTGTCCAGTCGCCAGACCATCCGATGGCCATGATGGAACCCTTGCTGTCGATATTTTCAATATTGAAGAATGGAAGGTGCCCGCACGAAGACCTTCCATTTATTGATGAAAGAGTTACTGATTTTCCGGTTTCCCCCACATGGTCTTTAACAAGCATGAACTCTTCTGCTGCAGTTTTAGCAGGGCTTTTATGCTGTTCCCAAGGAGCCACGATATCCATTATTCCATATGAATAGTAGATGTTGCATTCGGTAGCATCATTGGATTCAAACACGAAGTTTGCAGGTAACACGTTTGAAATATGCCATGAGACGGAAGATCCCGTATTGGTTAAATATGTTACCCATTCGACCGCCGGATAATCGAGGTACTGGGTTGCTTCGCAACGTACCTGCAGGCCGGTATTCGGATCCGTAAAGGTGCGAACCCATTTTACCCTGTTCTCGTCAAGCTGCTGCGAAGTTGAAGTCTGATTCCATGTGGTGAATTTGATATTAATTGATGCCGGTGTCTCTTTGTAATTAAACCAGAAGGGAACATATTGCGAACTTTTTGTAAACATCTTCTCTGTCCAGGCCTGTGCATCCTGTGGGGCAGTTGGTGTCGGCTTGGGTTTGCAGGCAACCGAAACGAAACTTGACAGAACAAAGAAAACTACAAACAGTTTTAACCATTTTGACGACTTGATCATTGGAACCTCCCCCTAATCACTCATTAATCAATAAATATTAGCAAAAATTATACCGCACGGATGGGGGATTTATGTACTTGAATAAGGCACAGGATATTAATTGGTTAAGATATATAACAGGCAATGATGTTAATTTTGTAGAAATATATCATTAAACCCTTTTGGGCAATAATTTGTCCTTATTCTGATTGATAGGAAATTTATTTCAATTCCCGAACAGCATAGAGAAGGCTGCTATTTCAGGGGCATATAGATTTTAAAGCTGTATACTGTATCCTTGCTTACGGGGTCCTTGTAGGCCTGGAAAAGGGGGCGCAGCTCGTATATGCCGAATCCGACACCGGCAAAGAGTCCTATGCCGGCTCCGTATGCGATATTTTCCAGATGATCACCTGCGTCATCCAGGTGAAAGGCGAGAGTGGCGGTGCCTACAAGTGTGCCTATGAGGCATCCCCAGAGCGCGTCTTCAGCAACGACCTGCAGGGAGCTTGCCGCATCTGATCTTAAAGGAATCATGGCTAATGAAATGATTATGAACAAAAGAACAATCAGCTTTTTCATTCTGTCCTCCCCAATAGTTAATATTGCTGTCTGGTTGGATATTATAATCCCGGCAGTTATTTTATGACAAGAGATTCGGTTATTATTTCACTCGGGTCAAGGGCCGGGATATCTGACATATGTGACAGCTGCATTCTGCATGCGCCACAGTCGGCCACCACAGCTTCGGGATTTGACTTTTTTATTGCGGCCGCCGCTTGTGCGCCCACCTTAAGGGCAGTAGCCTGATTTTTCTTTTTAAACCCGTAGCTGCCTGAAAGCCCGCAGCAGTTGTCGTCATGGACCGTGCATTCAAGCCCCGGAATCTTTGAAAAAAGCCTTACTGCAGGATAACCTATGCCCAGGGCTCTCAGATGGCAGGGCACATGGTAGGCTATTTTTCTGTTCACCTCTCTGAATTCCGCTGTGATATAGTTTTCGTCGATGAGCCTTAAGATATATTCATTTACATTATAGCTGTTCTCCGCAATCTTTTTGCCTGATGCTATGCCGAGTATGCCGGGATAGTCATGCGTAAGCGTAAGGCCGCAGGATGTGCAGGAGTAGATCAGGTCATAGCCCTTGTTGATGTATTCGCCGAAGACGGCGGCGTTCTTCGATGCGAATTTGCGGGCCAGGTCTATCTGGCCGTTTCCAAGCGCAGGCAGCCCGCAGCAGACCTGTGAAGGCATCACGACTTCAAGGTCCAGTGAAATAAGCATGTCTCTGATCTTTCTTCCTATGTCGGGCCTGTTGAAGTTGAGGAAGCATCCATAGAAGAAGACCACTTTTTTATGGCCTTTCCCGGATTTTCTTCTGCCCTTATTCATGGAGATGAAATCGAATGAAGGGAAAGGCATGTAAGTCGCAATTCCGGCAAGATTGAAAAATTTCTTTGCTATCCCGGTTGCCGCGATCCTGTTTGCGATGGGCGCCGCAAGCGAACCAAGCGTCCCCAGGTAGTAATTATTCGCGAACATTATGGCGACAGGGGAGCGCATATGCTCACCGGCGAACTTTATCTGGGCATTGAGAATTATCTCAGCGGGATTGACGCCGTAGGGGCATGCCACTTCACACCTCTTGCACTGGCAACAGAGACTTACCCAGCTGTCCACGGATTTTTCACCCGTCATCCTGAACCTCTGTGAGTCAGGACCTGACTGCTTTGGCCCTGGAAATCCGGGATTGACCCTGAAGACCGGGCAGTTTTCAACACAGATAGTGCATCTTATGCAGTGTTCAAAGTTCATGAGAGGTACCTCTTGCATGATTTCGCCGCGGCGAGACCCGTGACCAGGCCAAGGCCGTGGCCGCAGCCGTTTTTCATAACCTCAGAATGTGCAAGGATGCTTCCGCAGACAAAGAGGTTTTCATAAGGGACATCTACAGGCCTGAATGAACTGTCGGCGATAATGCCCGCCTTTTCTATCTCGTGGCCCGGCATGAAAAAATCATTGCTGAACCAGGTGTCTCTTGTCCCTGGTACATAAACTGGCAGGTCAAAGACAGTTTCCTGGACATTATCCTTCATGTCCGCATAAAGGCCTCCGCTTACGAATGACCCCGATGCCAGGATGAAGGCCTTCGCATTAAGCCTGGTAGGCCTTGCAGGTGTTTCTATGGTCAATGCTTCAATCAGCTTTCCCTGTTTCTCAACGCTTGCAACGGGCAGGCCCCAGAACAGTTCTCCCCCTCTCGCCTGAAGGATATTCTTAAGTATTCTAAAAAGACGCATGCCCGGAATTGACGGAGGAAGTGTGGGTATCTCAAATACAAGCCTTTCGGTTAAGGCCGTAATCATTTCAATTGCATTCAAAGGTTGGGTCAGCCCCAGGACAGCAGGCAGGGCGATCCTGCCATCAGGGATTTCGAGGGATTTGAGCCACTTTATGAATTCCCCCAAAAATGCCGGGTCGTCGAATCTTGCCGAGATGGACATCGTACTTTCAACTTCTGCATCATAAACGGAAAAACCGGTATTCGGCCTCCTTGAAGTGATATAGCTCGGGTAGAAATCCTTGAGGCCCTTGAAACCGATTACATGCACATATGGGATTTCATCCTGCGGGGCCGTCTCCATGGTCCTCGGGACGAGGCATGTAATTTTTGAATTGCCTATGGGGGTAAGAATTTTCCTGTTTGAATGGACATTGCCGATATATGGCATGCCTGCGTCAAACATCATATCGCTGAATTTCTCAAAGGATTCCTCAATGATGGCATGAGGCACAAGGTTGTAGGGGTGAGAGGGTGGAAGCCCCTTTGTGTCTGAGAGCGGATCGTTGCCAAGGGCCAGAAGGTCGATGCAGCCTGTCGAAAGACACACCGCAGGGTCTCCCCTGGAAATAACCGCAACACTTACCCCTGATCCGGCAAGCTCGATCCCTGCCATTAACCCGGATATGCCCCCTCCTGTTATGACAACATCAAAATTGATATCGCTCATTGTTCTCTCCCCATGCCGAGGATTCCAAGGTAGATGCTTTCGACAAGCTGCTCTTCCCTCAGCTGGTCACCCCACAGGGCTGGCCTTATTCCCCTGAACCTGCGATCCAGGAATTCTCTGAGTACCCTCATTGATTCATGCGCACTTACCCTGCCCATGTCCTGCATGATACCCAGAGCCCTGTAGGTGCAGAATCCTCCCTGGCAGGGACCCATTCCCAGGCGGGTTCTGTGCTGAATGTCGCGTATGTATTTCGTACCGATCCTGTTGACGATTCTCTCCACATCCTCCCTGTTCACGAGCTCACACTCGCAGACAATACTATTGAGGCTGTGAAGGCGTTTCGAGAGAGGATAACCGCTCAATTCCTCCTGGCCGTCAAGTGGCTTTTGTGCTGTTTCGCATGCCACATTCAATCCGAAGTGCTCCATTATCGCATCTGTCAGCTTCTCCGCCATCAGGCGGTATGTCGTTAGCTTGCCGCCCAGTATGCTGAACATGCCGTTTTTGTGGTCAATGATTTTGAATCCCCTGGAAATCGCCCTTCCGTCCGAGTTGTCGCCTTTCAGCAGAGGCCTTACACCGGTATAGGCCCTGATAAGTCTGGTCGACCTGAATATGGGAATCATGGCCTGCGCCTCGTTTATAACCTTGTCTACCTCCTTTGCGTCGACCTCTATCGCATCCGGGTCGGTTACCGTTATCGATGTGGTGCCTGCAAGACATACGGCCTCGTTCGGAACGATGATATCGCCGTCAGACGGTGACCTCAGCCTGTTTACTACCATGTTTGTAAGTCTGTGATTCGTTATCACGAGGCTGCCCTTGGAAAGGGTCATCGGGGCGTCGCTTCCTCCGAGCTGCGCCACCTTGTCTCCCCAGGCGCCGGTCGCGTTTACTATAACCTTAGCCCTTATTTCCCTGATCTGATCGGTGAACTGGTCGACAGCCTTGACTCCTACACATTGTCCATGCTCCTTTATGACATCTACCACCCTGTGGTGTGTTAGGATGGTGCCGCCCTTAAGACGGGAAGTAGTTGCATTGAGCATACAGAGCCTGAACGGGTCGATTGAACAGTCGGGCACTTTAATCGCTTCTTCAAGTATCGGGTTGAGATTGGGGACAAGGTCGAGCGCCCTTGAGGCTGACAGCACCTCGGTTGGTATGCCGACCTCTTCACAGCTCTTTAGGAACCTGTCCCTGAAGCGTTTAGAATCTCCGGGGAGCCTTACAAAGAGGCCGCCCGTTATCTCCACGCATTTCTCACCTATTTTTCTGAGGATCATGTTTTCTTCGATGCATTCCTTTGCAGCTTCCGGGTCGTTGACCGCGTAACGGCCTCCGCTGTGCAGAAGTCCGTGACACGCCCCCGTTGCACCTGCAGCGAAATCGTCTTTTTCGATAAGGTAATGCGGGATACCCCTGAGCGCCAAGTCCCGTGCGATGCCGCAGCCGGTAGCGCCTCCCCCTATAATTATTACATCTGTTTTAGTCATTTTCCACCTTCACACGCTCTGAACTGACAAAGAACATGTCTGTCATGTGACTGCATGATTAAGAATTCTTGTCGGCGAAGTGCTTATATATCTTGAGTTCGTTTCCCTAATTTGTGTATATGGTGTACTTGACTTTAAATCAATTCCAAAAAGGCGCATTTATGGCAGAGGCAATGGAACTAATCAGCAAGTTCGATCTTAAAGAAGAAATTATCAGGCATCTGAAAAATCTTATCCGCATTAACACGACAAATCCGCCCGGAAACGAAATTGCGGCGGCCCGATATGTGGCCGGGGTATTTGAAAAAGAAGGCATCAGTTGCAATATACTTGAATCGGAACCGGGTCGCGCAAGCATAATAGCGAGGCATAAGGGGAACGGCACAAAACGGCCGCTCCTGTTGATGTCGCATCTTGATGTGGTGGGTGTGGAGGCTGATAAATGGCAGAGAGACCCTTTCAGTGCGGATGAAATTGACGGTGTCATATGGGGAAGGGGCGCGGTAGACTGCAAGAATTCGGCAGCACTGTGGATGGCGGTAATGATAGCGCTCAAAAGGGGTGCGGTGTCGACCAGGCGCGATGTCATCTTCCTTGCGGCTGCGGATGAAGAGACGGGCGGAAGCAAAGGCTGCGAATGGCTGGTGAAGAACCATTATGACCTTCTCGATGCGGAGGCCGCGCTGAACGAAGGGGGCGGTTTCGGCATCAGTTTCATGGGCAGGACTTTTTACACATACCAGAGTGCGGAGAAGGGAAATATCTGGCTGAGGGTTACAGCAAGAGGCGTCCCGGGTCATGCATCCATGCCGAGGGAAGATAATCCGGTTAAAAGACTTGTGGAAATCGCAAATAAGTTTACGCACAAAAAATACCCTTTAAAAGTAACACCAAGCGTACGTAAAATGATCGAGACCATGGCTTTATCCCAGAATGCCATTCTTGGAACAGTAATAAGACAGCTGATGAATCCGCTTTTGTCAGATACACTGATCAAGCTTGCGATTAAAGACGCGGGTACAGCAGCCGGTTTCAGAGCCATGCTTCACAATACCGTCTGTCCTACCGTGTTCCATGCCGGACAGAAGACGAATGTCATTCCATCTGAAGCTGTTGCCGAATTTGATTTCAGGGTGCTTCCGTCTTACGATGCGGAAGACTTCTATGCCAGGGCTGTGAAAGAGATAGGTCCCGGGTTTGAAATTGAGGCTCTTGATAAAAAAGCGGGTACCGAATCACCAATAGACCATGAACTTGCGCACCTGATAAAGAAGGTTATGGGAAAGCATAAACCGGATGCAACGGTCGTACCGTTTCTGATACCGGGCGTTACGGACGGGGTGTTCTTCAGGCCGAAAGGTATGGTGGTGTACGGATTCACACCGGTGCTTCCGGTTGATGATATCTCGCTCGCACATGGCCATGATGAGCGAATCTCTGTAGAAAGCCTTCATTTCAGCCTTAATTTAGGGCTGGAACTGGTCCTTGATTTTGTGCTTTAATTTCTGATTAATCGAGGCAAGCCTCAAACAGAAACCGTATTTGATGCTGCGAAAGAGGCTACTGCAATAGAATAGAGAGGGGTGATATAATGGAACAGGAAGACAAAAAAAAGGCCTTGCTTGAAGTCAAGATGTTTCTGGCTACAATCATACTGCTTGCTGTCCTGATAGCGGTATCGGGTATATGCTCATATGTCATACCTGCGGGTGAATACACAAAAACTACAATAGGCGGTGTCACGCAGGAAGTATACCATACGATTGAGCAGACCCCGCTTCCTGTGTGGAAAATAGCCCTTTCTCCTCTGCTTGTACTTGGAAGCAGCAACGGGGATAAGATTATCGTTCTGATACTCTTTATTTTCATAATCGGCGGCAGCTTCTCAATCATGAATAAAAGCGGCATCCTGCCGCGGCTCATATCAGATCTGGTCATGAGGTTTGCCGACAGGAAACGGCTGTTCATATTTATCAACGTAACAGTGTTCGCTCTTCTGGGATCGACCATGGGAATCCTCGAAGAGGTGACACCCCTGATACTGATATTTATCCCTCTGGCCTATCAGATGAAGTGGGACTCGATTGTCGGCGTGGCAATCCCCTTCGTATCTGTCACCATAGGGTTCTCGGCAGCCACGTTCAACCCCTTCACTCTGGGCACGGCCCAGAAGCTTGCGGACATTCCTCTTTTTTCAGGTCTCTATTTGAGGGTGCCGATACTTATAGTGACAATTCTCATAGTTGCTCTGTATCTCCTGTGGTACATTCGCATGATAGAGAAAAATCCCGAGAAGAGTTTTGTTTACGGCTCTGACAGAGAGATCAAGGCTCTAACCCATTATGAAGACGTTGTCGTCCATGAGGGCAGGGTTAAACCCGCGCTCATCTGTATGGGAATATGCTTTCTCGCGATTATAGGTGTTGTGGGCGGAGGAAGCTTTGTTAAAATTCTTCAGGACCTTTCGTTCCCTCTTATTGCATTCATCTTTCTTATAATGGGATTTGGCGTGGGACTGGTCTCCGGGTATGATTTCAAAAAGGTGTTAAAGTTGTTCAAGGACGGTCTCATCGACTTTTCGCCTGCAATAATACTCATCCTGATGGCGTCATCGATTGGATGGCTCATAGTCGAAGGGAACATAATGGCCACGATGATGCATTTCGTGTCATTGAAAACACAGGGATTGAGCAAGGAAATGTCAGCAATATTAATGTACCTGTTCCAGCTGTTCATGAACTTCCTGGTTTCTTCAGGTTCGGGCCAGGCGATGCTGACCATCCCTATCATGTCACAGCTGGGCGACGTACTCGGTCTGACAAGACAGATTACGGTTCTGGCGTTTCAGCTGGGCGACGGCTTCTCTCATGCATTCTGGCCTACGAATCCGCTTCTCATGGTGGTCATAGGGCTGGCCGGTATCAGGTACAAGGACTGGTTCAAATTCATGCTGCCTCTTCAGGTAATTCTCGCAATGACGAGCATAATATTCCTGCTGATTGCAGTGAAAATAAACTACTCATAGGGGCATACCGCGGGTGGATGTTGAATCTGCCCGCATATAATGTTTTTGCTGATACCTGTTTTTATGTAAACTTTTCGCTTAACTTGTGAAATCCGGTTCCTTTTTCTGTCGCCGGATTTAATATGATATTAATTATATCAAATGGTTATGCATGGCATAAGTTATGCTTAAAAAAGTTTACCCGGGCGAGTTCCGGGTCAAAATAAATTTCCAAACAATAATTGAGAGGTTACAAGAATGAAAAAAACATTTTTTGTTTCCCTGTTGTCAATGTCGGTATTTCTTTTCATCGCCTGTGGCGGGGGCGGAGGAGGTGGTGGCGGCGATACAACTCCAACACCCGAAGATGTAATATACAAGTTATCTGTAACGACTTCCGGAAGCGGGACGGTCACCTATACCGAAGCCGGTGATGACGGCGGCTACAAGAAGGGTGAAACTGTTGAGCTTACGGCGACCCCTGACAGCGGCTGGAGATTCGATCACTGGGAAGGCAGTATCAGCAGCACCAAAAAAACCGTTTCAGTTAAGGTGAGCGGGGATCTGGCAGTAAAGGCAGTTTTCATTCAGCAGGTTTCATTGATAACGTCATATACGGGAAATGGCATCGTCACGGCAAATCCTTCATTGAGCATTTACGACAAGGATCAGGAAGTTACAATTACGGCAACCCCTGCTTCAGGATGGAGCTTTGACCACTGGTCGGGCAGCGTAACATCCACGGATAACCCTCTCAATGTAACAATGGATTCCGACAAGACAATAGCCGCTGTTTTCATAAAGCCCAGCACTGTCGGCATCGAAGAGATGAAAGATGTTCTTCACGCCGTTTATTCGGGCATTGGTTATGGACAATACAAAGCATATGACAGCGAAAAAGGAACTTACTACATAAACACGGAAGATGATTCGAAACTTTATGGAATCGCATTCGATGATTTGAGGTGGCTCAGTGACGTTTTGGCCATGAATTCCATAGTAACTCTGATGAATTCAATAGATTCGCCGGAACGAAAGCGGTTTTCGCTAAGCTTTCCGGTACGCATGTTGCGCATTTTCACCTGATAGAAAGCGCGTAAGTTGCCCGGAGTGCGGTGTTCTGACTCGAGAACTGCATGAAGTTCGCCATTCCACATTATTACTGAGCCGGGTCTTAGATCGGATGTTGTGCCTGCCATAATCTTAAATTTCTTTAAACAAAAACTTCTTTACATGTTTGAGGTGCCGATAGGAATCGAACCTACGTTGGCGGTTT
>CAYNVT010000063.1:0-22825 GCA_964400685.1 uncultured Bacteriovoracaceae bacterium
TACAGCAAACTCGGCTATGAAACTATGGCCGGCGTCACTATGATCCTGTCGTTCTAAAAAAGTATAATCCTGCACTCCTGGCTTAATCGGTGTGCAGGATTTTTTTATCATCATTTAGTTATGAAAATAAGTGTCATCCTTGCCCATCCTGATGAGAGAAGTTTCAATCATGTCATTGCCCGGACTGCGATCAGTCGTTTGAACTTTAACAGACATTGTGTATCGTTCCATGACCTTTATAAAGAAAACTTCAATCCCCTCTTAAATGCCGGTGAAATACCCTCTGATTCAGAGATTCCCGTCGATATCACAGGGTATTGCAATGAGATTGCGAATGCCGACGGAATCATCATTATCCATCCGAACTGGTGGGGCCAGCCTCCGGCAATACTCAAAGGATGGGTTGACCGTGTAATAAGACCCGGTGTCGCCTACAGGTTTTTAGAAGGAGATAGTGGAGAAGGTGTCCCGGTCGGACTCCTGAAGGCCAGGTTCGCAATCGTTTTCAATACTGCCAACACGCCACTCGAAAGAGAGCTCAAAGTATTCGGAGACCCCCTTGAACTCATCTGGAAAAACTGCATTTTCGGCCTGTGCGGCATACCTGATTTCAGGAGAGAGGTGTTCTCGGTTGTTGTCACAAGCAGTCCGGAAAAACGCCGTGAATGGCTTAATCAGGTTGAAGGAATCATTGACAGTCTCCTGCCTTAATAATATCAGCTGACGCCGTTAAAAAAGAAATAGCCGAGAACTATCACACCGAGCACAATCCTGTAATACGCAAAAGGTTTGAAATCATGTCTTGTTATATACCTCATGAAGCCTGCAATTACGGCTAGCGCCACGATAAACGAGACGACAAACCCTGTCGCCAGAAGAAATATTTCATGAGTGCTCAGGTTGCCGCCTGTCTTAAACAGTGTATATCCCGATGCCGCAACCATGGTCGGTATGGCAAGGAAAAACGAGAACTCGGCGGCAACGAGCCTGGAAGCTCCCAGAAACATTGCTCCGATTATTGTGGCCGCAGACCTTGAGGTTCCAGGTATCATTGCAATACATTGTATGAATCCAATGGCAAGAGCTGTTTTATAGGTAAGTTCTGAAATCGAATTTATTCTTGCACGTCTTTTCCTGTCCTCAAGGTAAATCATGACTACCCCGCCTACAACGAGGGCTAATGCGACAGTGACAGGGTTGAACAGCTTTTCCTCGATAATATTTCCGAAAACGAAACCAAGTATCAATGCCGGAATAATACCGACAACGGCTTTGACCCAGAGGGTGAATATCTGTTTTTTCTTTTCCTGTGTAACATGAGCACCAAACGGAACAAGTCTTTTCCAGAAATATACGACCACGGAAAGAATTGCCCCGAGCTGAATAACGACATCGAATGTACTGGCAAAGCTCCCGGTGAAATTGACGAACCTGTTGACTATTATCAGATGGCCTGTCGATGATATGGGAAGGAACTCGGTGACGCCTTCGACAATGCCTAAAACTATTGAACTTATATATTCATTCATTAACCGGATATAACACTATTTAATCATATCTCTGCAAATACATTCTGATAAGATGACACTGCGGAATTATTCTGCAATATGATTTTTAATAGCAATTCATTGAGCATAAACCTCTATTGACTCTTATCCCTTATATCCATTATTTGTTAAAACAAATCTGCTTCAATAAGGATAAGCACTACACTTAAATAATTGAATGGAGGCAATTGATGAGCATGAAAAAAAAGGTCCTTATCATTGATGATGACAGCGACTTTTGTGAGGCCACAAAACTTATTTTGGAAAATGGCGGATTCGAAGTTTTTCTGGCTGAGGATGGAAAATCCGGGGTTGAGGCTGCTTCAAAAATTCAGCCTGATCTTGCAATAGTTGACATGATGATGGAGACATGGAGTGAAGGATTCAATGTGGTATCTAAACTCAGGGCTACCGATTCTACAAAAAAGATCAAGCTTGTATTACTCAGCGCTGTAGACATTCAGGGCCCTTACTCCGAAGCAACCGGGCCGTCTGATGATGTTGCAAAAGTTGATCTGGTACTGGCCAAACCCATTAAGGCAAATGATCTGATTACATACGTGAGAGACCTCATCGGCTGATAAAAAAAGACATGCCGGAGAATGAAAAGACTGCACTCATCCTGATTATCGATTACGAGGAACCAATCTGTGATGAGTGCAGGCAGGAACTGACAAAATCCGGGTTTAAAGTAGTAACCGCCACAAATGTAACGGATGGAATCCGCCTGGCGCGCGAGATAAAGCCCGACATTGTCTTTCTTGACCTCAACATGCCGGGCATGGCCGATATAAACGCCCTTGAAATACTCTCAAAGGATATACCTGATATTGTCCTTGTAGTTATAACCTCAAACGCAACGATCGATTCAGCAGTAGAAGCAATAAAAAAAGGGGCTTACGACTACCTTTCCAAGCCTTTTATCCCGGATCATTTAAGAGTTGTCGCGAAAAGATGCCTGGAGCACAGGGCACTCAAGATCGAAGCAAGGATACTTCGTGAAGAAAGAGATATATTTGAAAAGGGTTTTATAACCTTTGTCAGCCATGAAATGCGCTCCCCGCTGGTATCAGTCCAGCAGTATCTTGAAAGCTTGAAGGTCATATGTTCGGATAATCCCAACCCGCAACTGAATGACATACTCATAAGATGCAACAGCAGGATAAAGAACCTCGAAGACCTTGTAAGCCACTGGCTGGACCTCGAAAGGGTTGCAAACAAATCGTTCATGAAATCCAGGTCACCTGTAAACCTTCCTGCAGTTATATGGAACGCCATCAGCGATCTTTCATCAATATCTGAAAAAAGAGGCCTCATTGTAAGGCTTGAAGACCCCCCCGGGGGACTCCCGGATATCATGGGAGATGCGGAAAGCCTTCTTCGTGTTTTTGTCAATATCATAGGCAATGCAACCAAATACACGGATGCCGGAGGCAGCATTACTACGAAAATATCTTATGATGCCTATTATGTTAATGCTGAAATAACGGATACAGGCAAAGGCATACCGCCGAACAAACTCCAGTTCCTGTTCGAGCCGTTCTACCGTGTCATGGGGAACAAGGAGCCGTACAGGGGCTCGGGGCTCGGGCTGACATTCTGCAAAAAAATTATGGATGCCCATAACGGCAGAATCGAAGTATCCTCGATAGTGGGAACAGGTACCACCTTTCTGCTGAAATTTCCCAGGTAACCTTTATTCGGGTTCTTCCCACGGCCTGGTGTTGTCGAGCATATAACCTGTGATGTTTTTAACCATACAGCCGCCGCAGAGATGAACCATCTTCTGCGATTTGATTTCTCTTACGGTAAATGTCTTCTTGCAGGCTTTCCTGCAAAGGAAACATGACTCCTTTGCATCCGCCTCATGAAAATCATACATGCTCTCATCACCGAATCTGCATTTCATATTCGAATATGTTTATCATAAAAAACATGAGCCAACAAATAATGATTGATTTTCCCTGATCAAAGCGCTTGTTTTAAGATCCCAAGTATGCTGGACTCAACTTATGCAAGATCTTCCCGTTGCCGAAATTCTGCCCGATCTGAAAAAGGTCCTGGCGAAGAATAAGATCGCAGTTCTGAGTGCCTCTGCCGGCGCAGGAAAAACAACTCTTGTACCCCCCGCTCTGCTTGATGAACCGTGGCTTAAAGGCAGGAAGATCATAATGCTCGAGCCAAGAAGGCTTGCCGCATATGCTGCTGCGGCCAGAATGGCTTCTAATCTCGGTGAGACAGCAGGGAAAACAGTAGGCTACCGTACAAGACTTGATACTAGAACAGGCCCGGATACCAGAATAGAGGTCGTAACGGAAGGCATACTCACCAGAATGCTGCAGCATGATCCGGGTCTGATTGAAGCGGGAGCGGTCATATTCGACGAATTTCATGAGCGAAGCATACACGCCGATCTCGGACTGGCCCTGTGTATGGATTCACAGGAGACACTGAGACCGGACCTCAGAATTATTGTGATGTCAGCTACCATTGATACGAATGCCATATCAGCCCTGCTGGATAATGCGCCCGTTATAATTTCCGAAGGCCGTACATGGCCTGTGGAAACAAGGTACTTACCTTTACCTGCATCGAAAGGAAAAGTTGCAGATCATGATGTTGAACGGCATGTGGCATTGTCAGTCAGGAAAGTCCTTGCCGAAGTAAGTGGAAGCATCCTTGTCTTTCTTCCGGGTGCGCCTGAAATCAGAAGGGTCGAGCGTTTCCTTGGCAAAACCGGACTGTCTGATGATGTCATCGTTGCGCCTCTATATTCAATGCTTACACCAGACGAGCAGAAAAGTGCGATTATGCCTGCCCCGGCCGGCATGAGGAAGGTCGTACTTGCAACATCAATTGCAGAAACATCGCTTACGATTGAAGGTATAAATATCGTTATTGATTCCGGATACTCTCGAGTTCCCAGGTTCCACAAAGGAAGCGGCATGACATGGCTTGAAACTGTTCGCGTTTCCAGGGCATCGGCTGACCAGCGCAGAGGAAGGGCCGGCAGGACAGGCCCAGGCATCTGCTTCAGGCTCTGGGATGAGAGATCCGATTCTCTGCTTAAACCGGAGAATGATCCGGAAATACTCAATGCAGACCTGATACCTCTTGTGCTTGAACTGCTGCAATGGGGCATAAAATCTCCATCCGAACTGAAATGGATGGATGCGCCCGATGAATCGGCCTTCAGGCAGGCCGCCGGCCTTCTTGCCGAACTTGATGCGGTTGATGAAAGAGGCAGGATCACAGCAACAGGCAAAGTTATGAACTCACTTGGAACACATCCGAGACTTGCACATATGATTGTCATGGGCAAATCTCTGGGTCTTGGCGGACTCGCCTGCGAAATCGCCGCCATTCTCGGTGAAAGGGATTTTCTAGAAAAAAATCCCTGTTTCAGACAATCGGACATGAGGCTGAGACTTGATGCACTGCATCTGGTGGCTAAACCTGATAATGAATATTCTCCCGGGGTCTCTGTATTAAAAAGAATAAATAAGGCTGCTGATCTACTCAAGAAGCAAGTGAAACTTCCAGATACCGGGCCTGCAAAAGATGTGGATATGACCGGGGTCCTCCTGGGATTCGCTTATCCTGACCGTATTGCACAGCGCCGTCATGGAAAAAGCCCGAGATTCATTCTGTCCGGCGGCAAAGGAGCCTGGCTCAATGATTCCGATTCCCTTGCTTGTGAAGAGTTCATAACAGCTGCCAGTCTTGACGGCGACAAACAGGAAGCAGCTATTTTTCTTGCCGCACCTATTAAAAGGAAGGAACTATTGGAGCACTTCTCGTCGCATATAAAAACCGAATCCATTTGCGTTTGGAATGATGATATCAAGGGTGTGGTCTCATTCATAAGAGAGTGCCTGGGCAGTATTATCATAAGCGAAAAACAAATGGATAAACCGGATAGTTCTTTAATGGAAATGGCTTTTATAAGCGGGATAAGAAAAAACAGGCTTGGCATACTGCCATGGAAAAATGAATCAATTCAATTAAGGGCCAGGCTGAGTTTCATGGCAGGCACCGACGATGAAGAAGAATGGCCGGATGTTTCGGACAAGGCCCTTCTTGAAGGCCTGGGAAACTGGCTGATGCCACATCTCGCCGGTATTTCACGTATCTCTCAGATATCTGAATCGCACATAATCAGGGCGCTTACTTCGATACTATCATGGCATCAGCAGAAAAAACTTAACTCACTTGCGCCGACACACGTCCGTGTCCCGTCAGGTTCTCTTATAAAGCTCGATTACAATAATGGCGATGTCCCTGTCCTGGCCGTAAAGCTTCAGGAAATGTTCGGATGCAGGTCCACCCCACTGGTTGCAAACAACATCCCTGTCATTCTTCATCTGCTATCGCCTGCGGGCCGTCCTGTCCAGGTGACGAGGGATATAATGGGTTTCTGGACAGGGGCTTATAATGATGTCAGAAAGGACTTAAAAGGCCGGTATCCAAAACATCCTTGGCCGGATAATCCGCTGGAGGCAATCCCAACAAAGAAGACAAAAAACAGTTTAAAAGGCTAGAATTTCAATCCAAGATCAAGGTTCAGATCAACATATTCAATCTTAATATTAGATGCGGATGCCATCTTCAATGCAATCGGATCCGGCTTTAATAATATGGTCGGGTCCTTTTTCACCCTGATTCCTATTCCGACATTACTGCTGAGAGGTATCTTTACAGTAACAGGTATGATCTTATCCTCAGCTGGATACGGAAATTCAAATGGTACCGCACAGCCATTGCCAGGGATAAATTCTTCGTTTGTTTCAGATTCCAGGGCACTTCCGTATGCAACGCACATAACGGCGAATTCCTCATAAAATTCAACAGTGTTTCCTGTAATGTAACTGAAACTAAAATCTTTGTTAAAAGATATTCCTGTTATAAGACAGTTTGTGTCCTCCGGCAGAGCATAGAAATATCCGCATGAATCATTCCAGTCCATATCCTTAATCACATCTCCATTTTCGTAAATCGACTTGAAAAAGAGCGACAGGAAAATATCATTAAGAGGGTTATCATCAGGAGGGTTAGACCCTTCTTCTTTTACAATTTTATCGTTAATCAATCTGAAGCTGGTTCCGGGGTTTGAGGAGAGAGGTTCCCGGTTCCATTCTCTGCTGTAAAAAGCTCCTATTGGATCCTTTGCTGACTTAATCTCTTCCTCCAGCTCACCGCTGAAGACAAGATAGGCATTGTTCAAAACGCTTACATTTTTAACTGGATAGCCGATGTCTCCAAACTTGGTCAAGAACTGATTCAGGCTGTTGGCTATGTAGGTGTGTATTTCCTTCATCTGCTGAGGTATGAGCATGGGATAAAGCTTGTTGAAAAGGAGAACATAGGTTGCATCACCCTTTTCGCATTCAAGCACAAACTTTTCGTTCTCCCACTTCATGGCCATATCAAGGCTGATCGAGAGCCTTGCAAGTAATTCGACTTCCTTCCCCTGACCATCAAGTTCACAGACATCCACAAGGACATTTCTGACATACAGGTTGCCTATATAATTGCCGTTGCCTTGAAGCTTGAGGACAGGCGGTGTGGGAATCCTGTACTTGATTTTAATATTGGGAAGCTTGTCATCGCCGTCTCTCAACCAGGGCCAGAGTTTATAATCACCCAGGTCTATACCCAGTTCCTCAATCAGACTATTCAAATCCAGGTTTGTGATTTCTTCAGGCTTATCCGGTGCAGTAATGAAACTCATTGCCAGCGCCTGGTTTATCAGGTCATCACTCAAAGCTATGGAAGAGTTTCCGTAATTTACAGCCAGATCGACATTATCGCTCTTGGGCTGGCTAGAAGCATAGCTTTCTGTCAATTTGCCGGTCAGCCCTTCTTTATCAACTTCAGAAAGTTTGAGATTCATACCAGCTTTGAAACCACCGTTATATCCCGTCAAATAATTAAGTTTTACTATGGAGTCAGATCCAAAGTTACTTCCGGACAACTGCTTTATCAGCATATTAAGTGCTCTATATCCCATTTTCAGCTGAACGGGTTTAATATTCAACTGAGGCAGGATATCATTAGTAATCACACTGAAAATATTATCCGACAGGTAGTTGAATACCTGGGTAAAGGGCGTATCCAGGTTATATTCGAAATTCTCGCCCTTAACCAAACTAATATCGCCTGCTTTAAGGGAGGCATTCAGTATTCCGCTTTCATTCTTAAGCTCTATTATCAAACCGTCAATTTCAACATCCTTCATGTTGATGTTTATAATGTCTTGACCTTTTTTATAAACAGAGAGGTTGTTTGTGTATTCAATGACAAGATTGGAGACCTTGACATTAATATTAATATCATACTGATTTTCACCCTGGGAACTGATCGAATAATCACTGATTTCTATCCCCTGCATCATAACAGTCCGGGGATTAAAAGCGATAGTCTCCAAAATTGAATCCTCAAAGAATTTAATCGGCCCCAGACTTTGAGCCATATTTAATCCATTGAGCTGAGATATCATAATAGACAATCCTCTCCTTACGAATTCATCATTCCCTGAGAGGTGAAGAGCGTTTACAAGCGGTGGATTATCATCCCCTCCTATCTTGTTTGCGGCTCTGTCCTGCAATATGACAACCGTTTTGGCACCTGCCACATAATTTTTTTCATCAACCGCAGCTATGACTATGGGATAGAAGGTGCCTGCTATATCCTCTTTTGTTATGTAAATGGTTTTCGTAAACGTGAATTTCCCGTCAACCCACTTGATATCATCTCCATTGGCTGAATCTACAAGCTGATTGTTAATATAAACACCTTTTAACTCGAGATGGTTTCCTTCAATACCAATAGTTGAAGGCGTCACTTCGCCTTTGACTTCAAGCGCCCATTTCTCACCAGCTACAACTTCCTTAAGATAAACGCTTCCTTCGTTTGGAACAGTGGTTACAGGGTTAACCGACAAAGGTGATGTAATTTCTATTGCAGGCGGTGTATAGTCTCTGATGCCGACAGGAAATACGCCAAGTGACGTGATATCTTCAGCGCCTGTTTCAAGGCTGACTATTGTTGAATCATCACTCTTATTGTTTGAGCATGCAGACATGGCAACAAAAAGAACCATGCAGACAATTAATGCAGCATATTTTACGCACCTATTCATATACATACCTGTTATATTTAAGCAATATGGATACCAATCTCCCATCATCCTAATTCATTGAATTTAAAGAATACATTAACCACAAACCCCTTTATATCACTCCAAAAGGAAATTAATTTCCCTAATAATAGATATCTTTTCTTCTACTTATTTCCCACCTCAAGCGGATAAAAAACAAGTCCGGTAGGAATCTTGGGATAAAAGAATGTCGATTTCTGCGGCATTCTCAAGCCTGCTTCCGCAATCGCCATAATTTCCTGTATTGTACTCGGATTGAGTAAAAATACAATATCAGCTTTTTCCTTCTCAACCATTTCAAGCGCTTCAGTTGCGTTGCTGATAAACTCTATCCTTTTGGCGGTCATAGAATAATCGATTCCTACAATGGGCTCAATAATACAGGTATGAAGAATATTGACATCAAGCCTCTTGAGCAGGGGATGACTGTCTTCAGGCATCAACCTGTCAAGCGCTTCCATCTCAGAGAGCTCAAGCAGATAATATCTCGGAATACCCTTAACCCTCAGTCCCAGATACCCCTTGCCGTTTTTCTTGAGAGCATCAAGAAATGCCTTCCTGTTGTCAAAAGGAAGTATCCTGAAAAGTTCTTTTACCCTGTGCTCGATATCGACAAGTCCCACACCCATACTGTCGACAATTACCCTGTGCGTAGGAAGTATTGATACGCCGTCTTCAGAATTGCTGAGATAGAATAAAGCATAGTCAAACGGCTGTTTGCCGTCCATTTTGCCCGTTAAAGCCCTCATCCTGTCTCTGTATGTCCTTGCCGTGTCATACCTGTGGTGCCCGTCTGCTATAAGAATCTTCTTATCGGATAGTATGCTTGCAATTTTCTTTATCAATTGCTGTGATTCAATTTTCCACAGTTTCTGAGTACCTTCATTTCCAGGCAGTTCCCACAGTATTTCTTTCAGCAGAGGTTTAATCTCGGTATCAATAAGCCTGTTTTTATCTGTGTATATACCGAAAACACAGCTCAGACTGGCCTTTACTTCCATCATAAGCCTCAGACGGTCAATCTTGGGGCCCTTATGCGTATATTCATGGGGCATAATATCATAGCTGTCATTCTCGTCTATTTTTACCGCTGCAATAATCCCTTTTCTTGTACAGACTTTATCGCCTATTGTATAAGTCTGCTCATGGTAATAAATTGAAGGTTTTTCATCGTGTATCAAGATACTCTTATCTTTCCAGTCCAGGTAGAAATCTCTCGCCCTTGTGTATCGGTTGTCGGTCTTTGTATCCTTTGGAAACTGCTGTCCCAGAACAAGCCTTACCGAATTGTACGGTGATTTGTTATAATAGGCATCAACCAGCGGGTTTGTTATCACATCGTAAGGGGGGCACATCGCTGTACCGATCTCTACCGTCCCGGTATTATATCTGATTCCTTTAAATGCCTTGATCTTCGGCATGTTGGTGCTCCCTCCCCTTAAAGAGTAAAAAGCGAATGAGTTTTATACAAAAGGGCATGCTAAAATTCAACAGATATTTTTCAGCCTGTTTTCAGGACTGTAACACCTGCCCATGATATTTTTTATAAATCTCCCAAAGAATTCCGGCTATACCGGCAAATATCCAGATCCATCCTATCAATGAACCTATCCTATCAAAAACAGTCCTATAGGAAACTTTTTTAATCTCAACGGTAAATGACCCTTCTTTCATCAGGCCCAGGCTTCTGACAATCCTGCCGAAAGGATCTATAACGGCTGATATCCCGTGGTTTACCGGCATGACAAGATAGCGCCTGTTCTCAATCGCCCTGACAGCAGCCGTTTTGAGATGCTGTTCAGTCGTGGACCAGTCAAGGAACCATGCATCGTTAGATACTGTCAAAAGCCACGTCGCGCCCTGCTCCGTAAGCCTCCTTGCCAGTTCGGGAAACACATTCTCAAAACATACCAGAACGCCTATATCCTCAATGGGTTTGAGTTTTCTCGCATTGGAAAAATCACTGACTTCCTGTGTGATGTTCCCCAGAAAGCCGAAAAGCCAGGGCAAGGGAAGATATTCGCCGAAAGGCACGAGATGAGTCTTGTCATAGTATCCCCTTATCAGACCTTGATCGAGCATCCATACCCTGTTGAAAACCTTGTCGTCTTCAATAGCGGGACTGCCTACAAGCATGGGTATGTTTGCTTCTTTTGAGATATCGATGATCCTCGAAGTAGGCGCCCACTCATGAAACAGGAAAAAGTTGCATGCCGTCTCAGGCCAGACAATTATTTCTGCACCCTGGGATACAGCCTCCCTGCTGAGCCTTGTGTAGATATCTATTGTAGGGCTGACCATATCCCTTCTCCACTTCTGATCCTGAGGTATGTTTGCCTGGCAGACTCCGACTTTCAGGTTTTCGCCTTCAAGTTTAAAGCTGTCCATGCGCCATGCCCCCCAGAAAATGCAGCAGGCGATTATGATGATCCCAGCTACTGCAGGAATATATTTCTTCTTTATCGCCTTAAACAAAGCCACATTACCCATCAGGGCAAGTCCGCTCAGTACATATATCCCGCCCCATTCAGCATTCTGTATGATTGCCTCAAAAGGCACCAGGGCATAGCCGGCAAGTGTCCAGGGAAAGCCAGTGAACGCATATGATTTAATCATTTCAAGAAAGATCCACATGCCCGGGATGGTCAGCACTGAAAATGGAGATTTCAACAATAATTTGCATGATATGAGGAAAAACCCGAAATAAACTGCCAGATAGGAAATAAGCAGCAGGAATATGAGAGCACAAAGAGGCAGTGCTATAAAGCCGTAAATTTCCATTATATAGGCAACCCAGTAAAGATTCCCGGCCCATGCAACAAGTCCCGCCAGAAAACCCAGCCCCATACATTCCTTAATGCTGGAATCCTCAGCAGCGAACAGGATAGGCACGGCAAAAATGAAGATGAACGGCCACAGGTTAAATGAAGGGAAAGAAAGTGAATAAAACAGGCCAGACAAACAGGCTAATATGACTCGTTTCAATCTTTATTCTCCAGGTGTTTTCTCAATTTCAGCTTTGAAATGCGTTTCTTGTCAGCTTCAGTTATTTCAAATACAAGATTGTTAAATTCAAATATCTCGCCCTTCTCGGGTATTCTTTCAAGCTTGGATATTATGAATCCGCCTACGGTATCATATTCACCTCTTGGCAGGTCAAAAGAAAATTCATCGATAAATTCATCAATCGACATCTTGGGATCAACGATGAAGGAACCGTCGCCCGTGTCCTGAATGCCGTTTTCATCATCCTGTGTTTCGACAATTTCGTTCAATATGTCTTCAAGAGTAACAAGACCGTCCACACTCCCGTATTCGTCTATTACAATGGCTATTTTGCATCTGCGCTCCTTGAATTCCTTAATGAGATCAATCAGCTTTTTGCTTTCAGGGACAAAATATGGCTGCCTCATGATATCAGTAACATTGAATTCACTCAGGCACTGATTGAGATTTACAAGTATGTCTTTTGCATGGACTATCCCGACAATGTTATCCGGAGAGGTTTCATAGACCGGTATCGTAGAATAGCCGCTCCTGGCAATTGCCTTAACCACTTCTGTAACGGGATTGGATGATCCCACACAAGCCATATCAACTTTGGGAACCATGATCTCCCTTACCATCGTATCCTTAAGGACCAGGATGTTCTGGATCATCTCACCCTGGCTTTCGTTGATTATTCCAATTTCTTCAACCTCATCAATCATTTCGTGGAGTTCAAGCCTTGCATCCTTCTTTCTGTCTCCTCCCAGGAAATTCCTGATCTTCTCAATAAATGAACCGTCTTCCTGTTTTCTGTCTTCTTCCAATTATTTCTCCTTCAATTCCGGTAATCTAAACCAAGAAGCCCGGCCAGTCAAAGAAGTATTTTACCCTTTGGGTTCGCTGAACACATCCGCCTGAAAAGTCTCGAAGATTGCACCTTCACGCCAGTCATCAGGGGAAAGCCCAGCCTTCATACTCAAATATTGAAGCGTGGTCTCTGCATCCCACCCCTGCTCGGGTGCTACCTGCGGCAGGAATACGGCCTGATGAAAGCCCTTTTTAAGAATTATGCCGTCTATGCCGACCCTGAATTCTGATATATCCTTGATCTCGGCTGGAACGCTCAAAACTGAAATCTCAATCTCTATTTCATCAAGCTCGTTTTTTTTAAGCGGTGAGAACCTGGGATCCCTGAAAGCGGCATTCCTTGCATTTTCAATAACGGCCTGCCACAAGGGAAGCATGGGGAGAATATAGCCGATGCAGCCTCTTAATTCATGGTGCGCTTTATGAAGGGTGACAAACACCCCGCGCTTTTCCTTCAATGTATCGGTGAGGGATTCCTCATCCGCCTTGGGTTCCCGAGCGCCCTTTCCCTGAAGCAGATTTTTTATGGTATCGCGCGCCAGCTTTAAAAGATATGCCTTTTCTCCGTCTGTAAGCTTCATAGTCATCCCCCTTATTCATGGATTATAACCGTGTATAGATCGTATGCAATGCCCGCTAGTGCATCTCTTCAAGGAGCCTCATTATTTCCTCTCTCCTGAACATGTAAACCCTGCGGCAGAACTCGCATTTTATATCTATATCCTCTTCATCAAGAAGAACTGATTCAAGACCTTTTCTGCCAAGTGTTATCAGGGCCTGCTCAATACGCTCCCTGCTGCATGAGCACCTGTAGAAAAGGGGCTTTTTTTCAAGAACCTTGAATCCGATAGAACCGAATATCGTTTCAAGCATGCCCTCAGGCATTATTCCACTTCTCAGCTGTTCGGTTACAGTTGGCATCGTCTGTATCCGACGTATAAGCTCATCAATCACAGCATCATCAGAAGGCGGGAGCGTCTGCACGAGGAAGCCTCCTGAAGCGCCAATCGAACCGTCTTTATCCACATACACTCCAAGGCCTACTGCCGAGGGTATCTGTTCGCTCTCGGTAAGATAATATGCGATATCCGTCGCAATCTCTCCTGAAACGATCTTCACGATTCCCCTGTACGGGTCCTTTAAACCAAGGTCTTTTGTAACCGTTAAAAACCCGTCTTTACCGAGAGCACCGGCAACATCGAGTTTTCCGTCTTTCGGATCAAGTTCTGTCCGGGGATTTTTAACATATCCCTTCACTCTTCCCGAACTCCCGGCTTCAACCATAACCTTTACGAGAGGCCCTCCTCCGTCAAATACCAGCGCAATCCTCTGGCCCGGGTCCATAAGCGAACCGAGAATCAGCCCTCCTGTCAAGGCCCTTCCCAGCGCTGCCGACGCAGTAGGAAACGTCTCGTGCCGTTTGCATGCCATTGACACAAGCGTGGTTGTAACGCACGCAATCGCCCTGACATTACATTCTTCCGATATTGCACGAATGAGATAGTCTTTCATGATATGGATATGCCGTTTCAGTTCCGCTATTGTCAATCCCATGTTGGCAAATAATCACTAATTCCCTTGCACTATGAAAGATCAGCCGTATATAATTCAGTCCTTGTTTCAGCCTTAATCCTGAGAGGTGAACTAATGAATCAGATAAAGGGAATCAAGCTTCCAAGTTTGGGACAGATAGGCATGGTTGTCTACAATGCAGAAAAGACAATGGAACAGTTTAAAAGGCTGGGCATAGGCCCCTGGATGCTGTGGGAAGGCACACCTGAATTTACGATCGAAAAGAGCGGGCCTGTGAATGCGTCACTCAAGATATTGATGGCCTATTCCGGAAGCGTTCAGATCGAACTCATTGAAGTGACTTCAGGCCGCAGCTACTACAACGATACTCTGGACAAACGCGAAGGTCTTCATCATCTTGGTTACATGGTGAACGACCTTGAGGCGCGCATCGAAGAATTCAAGAGCGCAGGCATCGAGATTCTCCAGCGCGGACAGATAAAAAGCAAAGGCTTCACAGTTGATTATGCCTACATGGACACACAGGCCAGCTGCGGCGTCATAATCGAATTCATCCAGTCAAAGCTCGGGCCGTTGCCGCTCAAGATGAACCGGTTTACCCATAATGCGGCCTGCAAACTGGGGATATAGCTCTAAAGGGGTGGCTTATGCCGGATAATTTCAAGGTTGCCGTTGCCGGTGCCGGACCCGGCGGGTGCATATTTGCGAGGGACCTGGCAAAAAGAGGTATTGAGGTAACTGTTTTTGAAAAAGGCAGCTATGAAACACTCGGCCATGACTGGTCTGATGCAATCGAGCGCTCGGCGCTTACTGAAACAGGCTTTGAAGCTCCTTTTGAAGGCTCTATAAATCTGGGGCCCCTCGTTAAAACCAGTGATGCTTCAGGTAATACTACAGGAATTTATGAGCGGCATGCATATCCCAGAATGGAAGTCTGGGCGCCCGATTATTCAAGCAGCAAGATCATTGATTTCAGGTATGTGACCACCGACAGGAGGGCTCTGGCTAAACTCCTCATCGAAGAGGCGAGAGATGCAGGTGTAAAATTCCTGTTCAGGCATGAAGCGGCCGGCCTCATGTTGAACGGAGGTACAATTCTTTCCGATGTCGAGGTAAAAGGCCTTGTCATAAAAGATATCGAAACAGGCGAGACGAAAAATATACCTGCTGATATAGTCGCAGACAATACAGGCTTTAATGCAGTCCTGAGGACAAAACTTCCTCAGTCCACAGGTATTGCAGGGAAGTTCTCAGACAGTGAATTCGCACTTGTTTTCAGGACGGTCAGAAAAAGAAATAAAAATCCGATAGATCCGGTCAATGACCATTATAGATACGGCTTCAATACAGGCTATCAGTGGCTGCAGTATTTGAATGAAGACGAGATGGACACAGGCGCAGGAGTAAGCCATAACCCTAAAAATCCCGACCCGAAGGATATAGTCATGGAATTCATATCGAGACACCCTTCGATCTCGGATGAGATTGTCTGCGGCGGCGGCGGTCTCTGCCTTGTAGGCCGTTCACCTTCAAGCCTTGTTGCATCGGGATTTGTCGTAATAGGGGACGCGGCATCACAGACCATCCCCATGACCGGCTGCGGCGCTGGCGGGGCAATGGTGGGTGGCAAATATGCGGCTGAGGCCGTGCTTGCCGCCGCTCAAACGGGAAAGACCGATTGCAGCGCATTGTGGGAATACAACTTCAAATGGTTTGCAGGCTCTAGAAAGGGAGCCAACTACGCAGGTTTGACGGCGATCAGGAATATCCTGCAGGACCTGAGCCATGAGGACATCTCATTCCTCTTCAGAAAAGACATCTTGAATAGTTTTATGCTGACAAACTCTATCAACGGCATTGTGACGCTCCCGGACCTGCCCACCATGATCAGAACGGTTGCAGGCGGCATAACCAGGCCCGGACTTCTCCTTAAGCTGAATGCCGCCACAACCGCAGGAACAAAGATTTTCAAACACTATATGGCCTATCCCGGCAGATGGGATGCAAGTCTGTTCGAGGCCTGGAAATCAAAGGCTGATAAGCTCTTCGCTGCGGCTGTAAAATAGTGCATTCATAGACCCGACAGGTGGTGACATGATGATTAACAGAAGAAAGTTCATTTCAGGCTGTGCGGGAATAACGGCCTGTTCGATAATTCCGGCCCGTGCTTTTTCCAAAACAATATCCCCGACTGGCAGGCTTAAAAAAACAGCCCCGGAAAAGGCTTTAGTCATCTACTATTCACAGACCGGACATACCAGGATCTACGGTGAACTGATTGCAGAAACATGGAAAAAAACGGGGATCGAGGCCGATTCGGTTTTCATCAAAAAGGCGGATGCCACAACACTTTCCGGTTATGATTTGATAGCAGTAGGCTCACCCGTTCATTATCTTGATGTGCCTCTGAATCTTCAGAAATGGCTGAGCATGATCCCTTCAATAAAAGGGACGGGAGTTGCTTCATATACAAGTTTCGGCGGCAACGGTGACGGACAGAAAAGGGCTGCCGCCAACATACTGAAGCTGCTCTCTGAAAAGGGAGGCGTTCCGCTCGGAATGGACATGTTCGGCAATATGAGCACCTATCCGCCGACATGGTCGCTCGGCAATTCGGGCCGTATACTCAAATTCAGGGACAGGCCGAATGCAAAAACATATGAAGGCGTGCGGGCCTTTGCATCGAAAACCATCGAGCAGTACGTCAAAGGCGGCATAAGCTTTGAAACCGAATCAGGTAGCATCTTCAGCGGCAGCGCCATGATGTCGCCTACGAAGATGCTCATCAGCCACAAGCTGAACAGGAGCAAATGCATTGCCTGCGGTAAATGCATGAAGCAGTGTCCGACAGGTGCAATCGATATAGCAACTGGCAAGATTGACGAAGACAAATGCATCCTGTGCTTCGGTTGCCTCAACAACTGCCCGGCGGGCGCTCATGAGATGAAGATGCTGGGCAAAAAGTTATACGGCTTCCCCGAATTTCTTAAGAATAACAATATAAAAATCGCACTGCCCTGAAGACCTTTAAGAATAAAGGTCTGTGCCGGTTTTTCCGCTACGGGTCCAGCGGATCGCGCGGGTCCGCATGAAGCGATTTCATATCAGGCAGAAAAAGCGTCTCGCAAAGAGATATCATCCTGACAGTAAGATACGGCATATAGCCGAGCTCTTCAAGACACCGTTTATCAAGCATGTATGCGATGTAAAAGCTCTGGAAGAGGTCGGTTATAATGAGCGAGTATCTCTCTGTCGGTATCTTGTTACGGAACATTATGCGTGCGGCATTGCGGAGGTTCGTCGTGGTATGGCGCGCATGGGGGTCAACAAGTATAGCATTTTCGGGAACATCAAGCTCGTTTATCAGATATTTCTTCATCTCGAGGGCTTCGCAGTAGGGCGTCCTGTCCGGATGCACGTGGCCTCCGGATGTCAGTATGAACGGGGCGAGCCCCGCATGATAGCGTTTGGCCGCGGCCTGGCATCTGATTTTTCCGGTGGGGCTTAAAACAACCGAGTTCTTTTCCGGTCCGTAGCCCGGTACGATGAGCAGTGGATACTCGTAATCATCCCATTTGATACTCGCCATTCTTTCGAGCGCCTTTTTGTTCTGTCCGCTTGCAAGAGGCTCATAGCGGGCGGATTCGTCCCTGCCCTGTTCGATCATCGCGGCAATGCACACCTTGAGCAGGGGTTCGAAAAAGAGCATCCCTTCCGGTGATGCCGCATCGACCTCTTTCATTATCTTATCAAGCGTTTCAACAGGCAGGCTCCTGACATACGAATCGAAAGCGGCCTGAAGCCCGTTCATCGTATCCAGCCACGAGTCTTCAAGTAACATCCCGTTCGTTTCAGATGCATGAAGCTGGAACATGCCTGACGGCCTCATATGCTTTTCTATCAATGCCCGTGAGGCAACCTGCTTACTGAAAACACGGTTTAGCTCACCGGATACCTGCGATATTTTATCGTCGGGATAAAGAAGCGCCGAAGCGCAGCAGCCGATATCACCCGCACAGGTATCGGCGGCCGATCGGAAAAGGCTCTCCTGCCCGGCGCTTATGGCCGCAAGAGTTTCATCGTTTTCGATACAGCTCTTTACGCGCGCGTCCTTCTGAAAAACGGTAAGCAGATAATAATTTTTGTCCTGTATGAATGAACCGCTTGAAAGAAGCTTGTAGTCAGGATCAATCCCGGCATTTTCGTTGCAGCCGGGGAAAATGAAAGCTGCGAGAACGCATACAGTAAGATACGCCAGTGATTTTCTTTCGTAACACCTCATCAATTCCATAACATTACTCCTCGAAGAGAATTCTGAATATCGACAATACACCATCCGGCCCTATGATGAAATCATTATTGAGCCTCATTGGCATTTATGCCGCCTAAATCAGCCAGCCCGCACAACCTGCCTGTAAATGTCGTGTTGATTATGCTTTCATGTACGAAAAGTTCGTCAAGTCCCGGAATCCACGAGTCGTGAAGCAAGGCCATTCTGGCACAGGTCCCTGTACCGCACGGAGAGCGGTCGAACCGGCCGTCACCGAACACGACCACATTGCGGCCGTGCGATGATGATGCTCGCGCTGGCGCGTGAAACTTAACAAGATCGATAGAACGGGGCCCGGTTATGGTATGAACAGGTATGCATACCTCTCGCAGCTTTTCACACAACATCATTCCAAGTGAGCAGAGCTGCGGCAGTTAGGGGCCTGATACGGAAAAGCCCAGTGCCGCCGCATCGATAATGGTGAAGTAGTTGCCGCCAAGGATGCTTTTCACTTCTCCTTCTGAAAAACCTCTACGCAGCAGTCCCGCAGTCAGGTTCGACAGTTTTTCGGGCAGTTTCATACCCTCCGGATAATGCCAGGGAGGTGGCGGATATTCGCCAGGCACACATGTTCCTGATTTAAGCAGACAGTCATAAACGATTCCGGCGGCGGTATCGTCCACAACACCGGCCCGGTATTCGAAGTAGTCAACACCGACTGAAATAGCCTGGAGCCCAGCTGATGCAATTGGGAATAATCAGAAAACCTTGTAGTTTGATCAGGAACCTTATTATTCCAGTCAGCCTTCACTCGAGCACCTGGATATCCTCTCCATATAACGTTCAGGCATAAAACAAAAGCAGTTATTCAATCAATGCATTTGAAATCTCCGTGCCTCAAAATGTAATCATTTCATCAAGAAATATATTACTTTTTGAGGAGATTTTTTATGAAATATCCACTTTCTTCAAGGGCAGGGATTATTTTTGTAGGGGCAGTCATAGGCATAACGGCCGCACTGCTTCAGTACATGGGAAATCCGCCGAACATGGGCATTTGTGTCGCCTGCTTCGAAAGGGATATTGCGGGTGCACTGGGATTGCATCGCGCTGATGTCGTTCAGTATATCAGACCTGAGATTATCGGCTTTGTACTAGGTGCAATGATTATTTCACTTATGATGAAAGAGTTCAGACCCAGGGGAGGATCTTCTCCGCTTATCAGGTATTTTCTGGGCCTTTTTGCCATGCTTGGGGCGCTTGTTTTTCTGGGCTGTCCATGGCGGGCCATGTTGAGGCTTTCAGGCGGTGACCTAAATGCTATTGCCGGTATTTTAGGGCTTGCTGCAGGAATCGGATTAGGGGTCGTCTTCCTTAAGAACGGTTTCAGTCTTGGCAGGTCGCATCCCGACAAAAAAGCCGCCGGTTTTGTGCTTCCGTCAATCATGATTGTTCTGCTGATTCTGGTGGCGTTCAGAGTCAGTTTTTCTGAGACCGGCCCGATATTCTTCAGCTCAAAAGGCCCCGGCTCAATGCATGCGTCACTTCTGATAAGCCTTGGCGCGGGGGTGCTGATAGGAATAATCGCGCAGCGAAGTCGGTTCTGCACAATGGGTGCGATCAGGGATGTGATTATCATGAGGGATTTCCACCTTATTTCAGGCGTGCTGGCACTAGTCATTGCGGCCTTTGTCGCCAATCTGGTTCTCGGGCAATTCCATCCCGGTTTTGAAAAACAGCCCATTGCTCATTCTAATCAGCTCTGGAACTTTCTTGGCATGATGCTCTCAGGCCTTGCATTCTGTCTTGCGGGAGGATGTCCCGGCAGACAGCTTTTCATGGCAGGTGAAGGCGATGGCGATGCCGGCATTTTCGTTATGGGAATGATTACAGGAGCCGCTGTTGCGCATAATTTTTCCATGGCGAGTTCGCCTGCCGGCATAGGTGCGTTCGGACCTGCCGCCGTAATTGCCGGGTTCATCTTCTGTCTGGGGATCGGATTTTTCATGAGAGAAAAAATCAATATTTAAGGAGTGAGTTATGAGCGTTAAAACACTTGATGCAAGAGGGCTTTCATGTCCCGAGCCTGTTATGCTTGCAAACAGGGCGATTAAGGAAGGGTTAGGCAGTTTTGATATGATTTTAAGCAGTGAGGTGTCGAAAGAAAACGTAATAAGGGCTGCCGCTAAAGCCGGCTATTCATATGAAGTATCGAACCAGGGTCAGGATATCAAAGTTCTCTTTAAAAAATAAGACTCAAGGGAGAGAATTATGAAATACGGCGCCAGAAACGATCTGAAAGCCATAGTGAAATCGGTTAAGAAAGGCGACATAATGTCGATTGTGAAATTCGACCTGACGGAACTTGCCGAAATGGCTTCGGTCCTGACCACTGAATCTGTTGATTCACTCGGTCTGAAACCCGGGGATAAGGTTGAACTTATAATCAAAGCTATTCATGTGCTGCCTGTAAAAGAATAAAGCCGGTTAACTAGCGTCTGATATTAAGACATCAGACAGCCAGCCTCAGACAGGGTAGCGTCAAAACATTCTACAGGTAAATGTTTATTGATTAGACCCCTCTTGCCTGCCGGCATAGGAGACATCGCCCGTAATCAGATTTATGCTCACATGACCGTCATGAGGAGGCAGATCGGTCCACCAGCCCTCCACCAGGCTTCCCCGCATGAAGAAAATGAAGCTGCCCCAGACAGATAATCCCTCGGTATCCCGGACAACCGCCGGCTTCTGTTCGTCTCCTTTCAGATGGGCCACATATGCCCGGGATATTTGAGGGCTGATGATTTTCTGATCGGTTTGCGCGACATGATAGCCATCCAAAGCATCATTGGCCATATTGACGGTACCCTCGTAAACGTACCGCTCTGCGAATTCGCGAAAATCATTCGGGTGCGAGGGAATCGACATGATGAAACGCGATTGGATATCCGCCTGCTGATCCTTTGTAATAGTGACAATGCGGTAGGGACACGGGTATGTGACCAGTGATCCGGTTTCCACATCGAACACAAAGGACTTGCCATCATCAAAGGTTCTCTCTGTAATGTCCTGTGCATGAAAATGTCCTGTGAAAACCAGGGGAACGCCGTTTTGGGCAAACATGCGTGCAACTTTATCATAGTCCTTCACCAGATATTCAGGATAGTTCTTTTCATTGGTGGGATAATGTTCTGCAATACCATGATGCATCATGGCCAGAACAGCTTTATTCTCTTTTTTCGCACGGGTCAGTTTGTCCTTTATCCAGGACATGGTCTCTGCTGAAAACGCGCCGCCCGTGATCGGATGGCCTTTGACCGGATTCTCCTTCCAGCGGCATGAATCAATGGCTAAAAGCCATAAACCCGGCCTCGGTTCGGCCAGATAGCTCAAGGAATGCCGGTCTCGTTCCAGCGCTGTCTGATACCCGTAGGGCGCATAGATTTCTGTGAACTGGCTTGCACTGACATTTGGAACCGGTTCGCTCTTGTCCCCTGTATATTTGACGGCCATGGCATTGGCTACATCATGATTGCCGGGAATCACATAAACGGCTTTCCCTGATTGTTTAAGAATTCCAAGATACCGGGCTACAGCCGTATGTGTGACCATCTCGCCGTCCTTGGTCAGATCTCCGCAGACTATTACGAAATCGGCGGTTTCTTTTGAGACATCCGCAATCGCCTGAGTCAGTATCTCCTGACTTTCTTTAAGCAGTTTACGGTCGTCAGCAATATATTCCTGAAAGGCCTTTCCGCTAATGCCCAATTCCGGATCGTAATAATGCAGGTCAGACATAACTATGAAGCGGGTCTCGGGCCACGCAGGCCGGGGCTCTATTTTCGATTTAAGGTCAGAATCGATATTTTTAACGCATGAAGTCATGCTGACGAACAAAATCAACAGCCCTGCAAGCAGCATTCGGTTTCTCATCGATATCATTCTGTTCTCCTTTTGGATAATTCTTTATAGAGATACTAACACAAAAAAAGGGAGTCTTGCAGCATGTATCCTCAATTTTTTACCAGCACGTCTTTCTTAGATATATCACATGATTTCAATTATGCCATTGGCGAAATGTGTCATTGTCAAAAGCTTTTCCGGCCTTTTATCGGGACAGATTATTCAATTCTTCAAGAACCAAGGCCAGGCACTTTTTTTATTACGCAACATCGCAAAAAAATCATCAAAAACTGATGATTAAAAAATATAAGCCCTTCTTTCTGGCTTTCCGGAAAACAGCCATTATTAGATTATAAACAAATATTTCAGGAGGGAACCATGAAAAAGGGATATACAAGAAACAGGATTATTCGTATTGCATGGTACTCTTTCATCATTGCCCAATTTTTCATTCCCGGACTTTTTGCTGAAGCTCTGGCCGGTAACAGCTACAAACAGGTAACCAGCGGGGTCAGTTATAAGCATATCGGCGATTACAGCGTTGAAAGGCTTAACAAG
>CAYNVT010000064.1:0-22465 GCA_964400685.1 uncultured Bacteriovoracaceae bacterium
AAGAAAAAAAGAAGCTATGAAAACGCATGCAAATAAGCTTAAAGAAACAATTGCCGAAGCTCTATCCAAAAATCAAAAACATACAACAGTATGACTTTCGTCATTAAACCAAGGCTTATAATTGTTGCCGGCCCGAACGGTGCAGGGAAAACAACAATAACGGAAAAGCTTTTACGCCACGAATGGATGGAAGATTGTATTTATATAAATCCTGATTATATCGCTCAGGAAAAATTTGGAAACTGGAATTCAAATGAATCAATTATTAAAGCTGCAAACCTGGCAAAAGAATTAAGAGAAAAATGCCTTGAAAATAAAACAAGCATGGCTTTCGAAACAGTATTTTCCTCTCCGGAAAAAACTGATTTTGTCAGGCGCGCCATAAATGCCGGTTTCTTTATAAGACTGTTCTTCATTTGTACTAATGACCCCTCTATTAACGCCAAGAGGGTTGCTTTACGCATTATGGAAGGCGGTCATGATGTGCCGATTTCAAAGATAATAAGCAGATACTACAAATCAATCTCAAACTGTATTGAAGTAATCCCGATTATTGACAGGGCATATTTTTATGACAACTCGGAAACAGACAAAGATCCTCTCTTAATGTTCAAGATAACAGATGGAAAGCTTTCAAAGACATATTCAAAAATTGCACCCTGGGCAAAAGACATAGCTGATTCATTTTCATCTCATTAACAGGCCGAAGAGGCCGGATAACTAGCTTTTAAGCTGCTGAGCTGTTAAGTAAGATCTTGAATGCCTTTGATTCTACTTACCAGCTTATTAGCTCATCAGCTTATCAGCAATTTATTGCACCTCGCATTTCCGCTTCATCGCTCTCAGGTCTGCTTTGATTCGGGCAAATAGCCCTCACCCTTCGGGCGCATCTTCGATGCGTCAATTTTCGTGAAACGAAAATTTGTTCTGCCGCCCTGCTTTGATTATCTTGAAATGTTTATTTCAAGTATTATGAGCTGCATTTTATCAAGAATAAAGGCCAGGCAACATTATTCTCTAGTGGTCCTCTATAGCATTGTTCATGCTGCCAGTTTTGAGCTTGCAAGACGGTTAAGGCTTACCCCTGCTTCCGCCGCCTCAACTGCAAGTTTTCTGTGAACATCTGCCGGTACCCGTACCATGAATTTCCCGCTGTAATGTTTCGATGATAACGGTTCTGGCACGGACTCACCGTTGGCAGTCATATCCTTAACAACATCGGCTACAACCTGTCTGATGCCTTGCAGCGACTTTTCCGGCGTATCCGTAAGCCAGCTCAGGGAAGGAAATTCCGCGCAGAGTCCCACATATTCCTTATCCTCTTCAGACCATGTTACACGGTAGGTATAACGGTCATCTTTCAACATTGTTCTGTCCCTCCAGTTTCTCTATCGCCTTCAGGACTTGAGCCACCTGATAGGCTTTAGCTTTTCCCTTATTATTCTGAATGTTCACTCTAGGGTCGCCCTGCCATGGCGTCTTAAAAATCTTATGACTGGTTGACTCCTGCCTTACCTTGCCGAAATAATACTCACAAACCTTGCATAAATCGGCAAACCGGACATTTGCCGGTGACTGTTTCATTTGAGCAATTATCTTCTTTAGATCACTCATAACGTAGTAGTATCAATATTGGTATCGGCAAGTCAAGGTTTTTGATAATTACTGACGGGTGTTTTGTTCCGCATAGAGGGGATATTCTTTCTTTAACGAACTATTCAGGGACGTTTACAAATAAATAACTTGAATTTGAACAAGTCAATTCAGGATAAACGATCTTTAAAATATCCAACTCAAAATATCCGGGTTGCCGGGGATGTCTTTTGATCTATTATATATATCATATGAGCTAATAAGAAGTTCAAGTTGTTCCGGCACAGACTCTCAATTTCGAGGAGGGATATGAACGTGAAGCGGATTAAATTAGCTTTATTCCCAGTGCTTATCATCCTGTTCGTGTTTGCGCTGTCAGGCAGCGCTCTTGCTGATTCATCAAGAAAGGCTTTCATCAATGCCGCAGTCTACACCATGAACCCCAAAGCGCCATGGGCCCAGGCGGTGGTGACCGAAGGCAACAGGATCATCTATGTGGGTGATACGAAGACGGCCAGGAAAATCATCGACCGAAATACCAGGGTCTTCGATCTCAAGGGTAAAATGCTTCTCCCGGGCCTGGTCGAAAGCCATATGCATCCGAGTATAGGCGGGCTTCTGGCCGGAGTCGGACAGCTTGACCAGCGCGGCACGAAAGAACAGTACCTCGCAAGGGTGAAAAAGGCTGTCGATGAAAGAAAGAGCGAACCCATGATCACTCTTATGGGATTCACTCCGGAGATGTTCGGACCGGACGGACCCACGGCAAAGGACCTTGACGCCGTTGAAAGCGAAAAGCCCGTTATGATCATAGACAATGACGGCCATTCGATGTGGGTCAATACGGCGGCGCTCAGGATGGCCGGAGTTACGAAGGACACGCCCGACCCGCTTCCGGGCGGCCACTACTATAAAAGGGACAAAGACGGCAACCCTACCGGATGGTGCATCGAGCCGATGACATATGCGCCGTTTGCCACAAAAATGGGTATCACTCCCGAGGATATAAACCAGGGTAACGCACAGTTCTTCCCCTTCCTCTCGGCTTTCGGCATTACGACGGTATTCGATGCTGCGTCGCCCATGGAGGAGCTCTCATTCAAGGCCTATGCCGACCTGGAGAAGAAGAACAAACTTCCTTTCAGGGTATTCGGATGCCACTCCATAGCTAACCCCGCCCTTCTACCCACTGCCATAGATGATCTAGCCAGACTTAAGAAGGAGTATGATTCCAGACTTTTCAAGGTTAATGTAATGAAGGTGGTTTATGACGGCACACTGGATGCCAGGAGCTGCGCAATGTTCGATGATTTTCTGAACAGCAAGGGCAACAGGGGTTTCGAACTCCTGCCTCCTGATATGCTGAGCGACTTTGTCAGGAAGTGCGACGATGCGGGCTTCAATATCCATATCCATGCGATCGGCAACCGCGCCATAAGCGATGTCCTTGGCGCCTATGAGAACCTTAAAAAAACCAAAGGACTCACACCGACAAGAAAGACCATATGCCACGTACAGTTCTTCATGCCCGATACGGTAGCGCGCCTGAAGGCGCTCGAAGACGTGACTGCCCAGACCACCCCGCTATGGATGATCAGGGACGACGTGACAGAGCCGGCTGTAGGGAAAACCGCATATGAATCACAGGCCCTGTTTGGCAGCCTGGACAAGGCAGGTGTAAGGGTGACCTTCGGAAGCGACTTCCCTGCCAGCACCGGAATCAAGGGACTTAATCCCTTCAATGAAATCGAAGCCGGCCACACCAGAAGGGATATCGGCGGTAAGGACTCAAACTTCCTGCCGCCTGAGGATGAGAGGCTGTCCATCGATACGCTCCTGCGCGGCTATACGATAAACGGCGCATACCAGCTCGGTGTGGAAAAGTATCTCGGCTCGATCGAAGTCGGAAAACTTGCCGATCTGATTGTGATAGAAAAGAACCTTTTCAAGCAAAAGAATTCCGACATACACAACAACCGCGTCCTTCTGACTGTCATGGACGGAAATGTCGTGTACGAAGACACAAAAACTGAAAAGCTGCATAAAAAATCTAATAAATAGTTCAGGCGGAAAACGGTGCCGGACCTTTCATTATGAAGATAGGGTTTCAATATGAAAAGTCCGGCACCTGTTTTATCAGGCGTATCTGCCATACTTATGCTCGAATAAGCCGATAATTAAATGATCCGCAGAAAATTTAACAGTTAAGGAATCCCTTCGAATACCGATAAAAATATAACAATTAAAATATGTTCTCTATAAGGAGAGGCTATCAGATGAAGAGATCAATTTTCCAGTTCCTTATGTTCGTTGCATTTCCCGTGTTTCTGCTTCTCAATTCTTCAGGCTGTTCCTGTTCATCTTCCTCATCAGACAATGCCGGACAGGATACTGCGGCGCCGGTAGCCGGAACGCCTATTGTATTTTCCAATGTCACTGCAAACGGTGTCTCCGTATCCTGGGGAGAGGCGGCAGACGCGAGTCAGAGCTCAGGGTTGATGTATCTGCTGGTATTCTCAACTTCCGACAATATAGATTCGGTAAACAGCGCCCTTTCCAACGGCATGGTGGCCATGGACTGGACGGATGACATAACATCGTTTAATGTAACCGGACTCGGGCAGAACACTCTGTATTATTTCAACATTGTGGTGATGGATGATGCCGGCAACATGACAGCCTATGCAACCCAAAACATCACGACTGAACAGCAATGCGAAGGAGTATGCCTGGAAAGCCTTGTAATATTCCCAAACAACCTCTCAATTGTGGCCGGGACGCTGACACAGTTTACCGCAACCGCCCATTATAATGACGGTTCGACAATGGTTGTAACCGACACTGCGAATTGGGACAGCTCGGATGATCAGATTGCCACAGTAGACGCAAACGGCCTGGTAACGGCCATTGCAGAAGGACCGGCAACTATAAGCGTTGAGATGGACGGCATCGAAGCCAGTACGGGCATCACGGTCATTGGCGGACTCCTTGAGGTAAGCAACATACAGGTCAGCGACTTGCCGAATGCATCGACAGGCACTTCGAATGAATCCCGCAACATAGCGGTTGACCGCTCACTGAGAATACATGCAGTATGGTCGACAACAAACGATGGCGCCATCCATTACTCCCGTTCGACAGACAGGGGATTGAGCTTTACCGCAAGCGTTCTCATATCGGACGGCACGGGAAATATTTCCAATGTGCAGCCCGCCATTGCCACCAGCGGATCGGATAATGTGTACATATGCTGGCTTGATTCTAACGGACATCTTCACCTCGCCCGCTCCCTGAACGGTGGGACAGACTGGACACAATACGAGGTCTGCAACGAGAGTACTTTCGGCTCCAGGGTTTCAATAGCGACCGACGGTCCATATGTTTATATCCTCGGGATCAACAACGCTACGGGTTATCTTATCCTTGCAAAATCGGACGATAATGGAGAGACTTTTACGGCAGCAGACACCCCGTTGCCGGTAAAAGCATACGAGGATGTCCTGGTTGACCCCAGGAACGGAGATGTGTATGTCATTGCTGACAATCCTAAACTTTTCTATACCAGGAGCACCGACCACGGAGACACATTCTCTGAAGTAATAAATGTAGACACCGCTTATCAGGTATACTATTCCGACTATTCGATCAGCCAGCTCGGCAACATCATTATTGCAGGCAGCGGCTTTACCGATAACGCCGCTGACTATGACATAGATGCTGGCATCTGGACACAGGTGAACACCTCCCTTTCCGCTTATTCCAGGCAGGCCAGCGTCGCCATCGATGGTATGAACATCATCCATATAGTAGGCAATTACGCAGGAGATGTCAGCATGTTCTCTTCAAGCAATCAGGGAGAGTCATACACGCAGCTTCTAATCGAAACAGGAGCGGAGTATCCCGACATCGCGCCCACCACATTTGTCGACGGCGCTCCGATAATATTCAAGAAAACATCGGACGGCGTGATCTACTACACATTCGTCAAATCTTCATAACTCATATTTCTCATCTCTGTCCGGTCCGGTCTTTCCGGACCGGATGCAAACAACTCTGAATGCATCGGCAAATACAATCTCGCAATTCCACAGCAATAATTTGATTCCCTGTCAGGCAAGGTATCTGCCATTCCTGATACTGTTTAATGAGTTTCTGCAGCCTTTAAAGAATGATCATGCAGGATTGTTGATGACAACAGACAAACTCATTGTTAAACTTTACAGCAGGCTTAATAGCTGGCGGTTCCAAATAAGACCTGCATTCTTTGCTCAAGCATCAGAGTCGTGCACCAATTTTTAATGGAGGGAATCAAGCCGTGAATGAGATCACCGTTCTGATGACTTTTACCGGGGGTCTTGCAGGGGCACTGGTCTTCGGCTTCATTGCCCGGAAGCTGAACCTTTCACCCATAGTCGGCTACCTGCTTGCAGGTATAGCGGTTGGACCGTTCACACCCGGTTTTGTTGCTGACAACAAAACCACAGAGCAGTTCGCCGAAATCGGCGTCATCCTCCTTCTCTTCGGTATAGGCCTCAGATTCCATCTGAAAGAGTTGTATGCAGTCTGGCGGATAGCCCTGCCCGGTGCTCTTATCCAGAGCACGCTTTCAACGATCACTCTAGCTTTTATCCTGCGTCTCCTAGGATGGGACTTGACCTCGGGAATCATACTGGGCATGGCCATTTCCGTAGCAAGCACCGTCGTGATGGCCCTAGTGCTGGAGGAATGGCACGATCTGCACGCAAGAATCGGCCATATCGCTATCGGCTGGACAGTGGTGGAGGACATCATGACAGTCGCCGCACTTCTTCTGCTGCCGATTCTTTTCAGCCCCGCAGGAAATACAGAAAATAGAACGGGTATGGTTCTCTCGATAGCAGCCTTAAAGATTCTGACTCTGATTGTAATGGTGGTCGTACTCGGACGATGGGTAATTCCCTGGGCGCTGGAAAAGATAGAAAAGACCCGTTCTCGTGAACTCTTCACTCTGGCGGTTCTCGCTCTGGCTCTGGGCATAGCCGTTGGTTCAGCCAAGATATTCGGCGTTTCAATGGCTCTGGGGGCATTTCTAGCCGGATTGGCGGTCGGCCGTTCCGACTTTGCTGCACGCGCCGCCAACGACGCACTGCCGATGCGCGATGCCTTTGCCGTGCTTTTTTTCGTCTCTGTCGGGATGCTTTTCGATCCCGCGAGCCTCATCAAAAACCCCTTGCTGATATGTGCTGTTTTATGTGTTATCATTTTCATCAAGCCTCTGACGGCAATGTTTATCGTGCGCATTTCAGGCAGGCCCATGTCTCTGGCTTTACCGGTTGGAGCCGCATTTTCTCAGGTGGGCGAATTCAGCTTCATACTCGGCAAGGTGGCGCTTGACCTGGGATTGATCAATGTAAGCGCATGGAACGCACTTGTCGCAGCCTCGATTATCTCGATTACACTCAATCCATTGATCTACAGGAAGATTCGCCGTTTTTCTTATTCTGCATCCAGAACAGGGCAGACAACAACGTATATGCCTGTGAAGATCGATCCTCAGCAATGCATACTGGTGGGGTACGGTCCAGTTGGGAGGATCGTGTACAAACTGCTTTCCGATCGCGGTGCAATAACCACGGTAATTGATCTCAACCTTGATACCGTACGATTTTTAAAATTACAGGGGATCAAAGCCATTTATGGAGACGTACTGAGGGCCGGAACACTTGAAGAGGCGGGAATAGCAACTGCAGGAAGCCTGATTTTGAGTGCGGACGTGGAAGATGCCGCTGAAATAGTCAGAAAATCGCGTTTTCTCAATCCGAATCTACGTATACTGGTCCGGTGCAGGCACCTTAGAGAAACTGCTGCCTTGAAGCGCGCCGGTGCAGATATCATAGCAGCTGGAGAAGCCGAAGTGGGAGTGGCACTTGCCGAGGCTGTTACTGCAGAGGATGACCTTGAGTGTGGAATTGCAGCCGGCCAGAGAGATGTTATCCGTCGCCAGATATACGAGAATACATGAATACCCTGTCGTGAGGTGCCCATGAAACTTTTTAAAAACATACTTTATGTAAACGAAGTATCCGTTGAGACGGAAGTGGCCGTTGAACGCGCTGTGAAAATGGCGGAGAATAACCAGGCACAACTTACCGTCATGGATGTGATTCCAGACTATGCCGCCATGTCAAGCACCTGGATTCAGCCAGGAGGGCCTATTCTTACGGACATGCAGAATTATACTGCCAATGATCGCCGCTCAGCCCTTGAATCGAAACTGCGGCCTTACGAGAAACGCATCAGTATCCGGCTGAAAATACTTACAGGTAAGATGTATCTTGAAGTGATCCGCGCAGTGTTAAAGAACGGATTCGACCTTGTCATCAAACCTGCCGAAAACCCAACCTGGACGCAAAGACTGTTCGGCAGCGAAGATTTGCATCTCCTCCGCAAATGCCCCAGCCCTGTCTTGATTTTGAAGATACCTGAAGAATCAAAGTACAGCAGCATCATGGCTGCCGTCGATTTCGACGCTCTGAATCCTTTATCTTCCGATTTGGATCTGAACCGTGAGATTCTTGAAATTGCCGCATCTCTGGCGCAGCCCGACCACGCCACCCTGCACATCGTTCATGCCTGGGAGGCCTTCGCCGAATCGACCATGCTGTCAAGAAGCGGCTTATCTAGGGAAAATTTAACCGATTATGTCCATAAAGAGCATGGACTGTATAAAAAAGGCCTTCGCATACTCACTGAAGAGCTTCGCAAATGGATCGGTAAGGATGCCTCTGATTCCCTTTCCATAATTTCTCATCTACAAAAAGGTTCGGCGAAAAAAGTCATTGCGCCTTTGGCTGCAAAATTGAATGTGGATATTGTTGTTATGGGTACTGTAGCCAGAACCGGAATATCCGGGCTGATCATAGGAAATACCGCGGAGACGATTATCGACCAGATCACCACTTCGGTTCTTGCAATCAAACCTCCCGGCTTCATTACCCCTGTAAGCATTCCATAAAAACCACGAACCAGCATAGGATTAAGATATTCCTGTAGCCGGGATGGAATCGACGGATAAGCCAGCACTTCATTGGCTTTATTTATACAGCGTCACCCCTTTCCATGTCTCCCGGCGCTCTTTATCGGGATCGTCAATGGTCATTATCTTTTTCGAACCGAATATGCGCGTTGTCCGGTGAGCGGTGTCGTAGGCTGGCCACTCTCTGTCGCTCGTTCTCTGGCCGTTGGGATCACCGTAAGCGGCAAAATTGACCCATCCCGTCTGCATGGCGTTTCCCACTCTCTTTCTTGGGCCCGGACATGCAAACAATGTAATGAGCCTGCCCGCCAGAGTGTTATAGGTATGGAACACATGGACTATTTCGCTGCCGTGAGTGGCGTCAAACCCCAGCAGTCGCGCCATCGGCGGCTTATAATCGAACCTGTAGAACCATACCGGCGCATGTTTGGAGTATTCCTCTGCGAACTGGATTGAAGGCTGGAGGAAGAGAGCATCGGTGGCGGCTTCTATGACGCTTTCGTGCGACGGGAACCCCGGATAGGCGCTCAGAATGCGATCCTTCTTGTCGGCATTCGTATTATCGAGCATCCTGTTTATAAGATACGGCGTGGTGGGAACTATCGGCGCATCACCTCTGAAGAGCGTCGCTTCATCGTGGTTTGTCCCGATTATCAAAGGGACACAGGCAGTTTCTCCAGCAGCCGCAGCACTTAGGGGATCAAGGGGCATGATCCCGGTTCCTGTCGTAGGACCGAACGGGATCGACCCCGGCCTGTCAAGGACATTCCAGTCAAGTATATTCTCGGTTGCTTTCACCAGATCATCAAGAGGCATATCTTTAAGTCTGCCTACTTCCTCAGGTTTCAACCCGAGTAATTCCAGATACTTCTTGGCATAGAAAGTGCCAGTCTCCCGTCCGTATATGCATGTGGGTGCCCCGCTCTGGACTATAGCGCGCTGAAAAAGCCCTTTTGCCGGGGGCGAACATAAAAGGGATATGACGGTTGACCCACCTGCAGATTCCCCGAAAATGGTCACATTACCTGTGTCGCCGCCGAATGCCGAGATGTTCTCATGAATCCATTTGAGAGCCTCGATCTGATCGCGCATCCCGGGGTTGTCAGTGAAATCATCGTCAAGCCCGGCATCTTTTGCCAGGTCGGAGAAATAAAGAAACCCCAACGCGCCCAAGCGATAGTTCACGGTAACGACAACTACGTCGCGCTCTTTTGCAAGCCTTTCTCCGCTATACATTCCGAGCGAACTCTCGCCTGACATGTATGCCCCGCCGTGATACCAGACCATGACAGGTCTGTTCGTCGCACCCTTTTTAGCCCATATATTCAGGAACAGGCAGTCTTCAGACTTTTCCTCTCCTTTTCCGGTGAATTCCGTAGAGGAAGGGGGCGGCTGAGGAGCAGCAAACCCGAATTTCGTAGCATCATAAACGCCTTCCCAGGGCTGCACCGGAACAGGAGCCTTGAATCGCAGCTTGCCGACCGGAGGCTCTGCATATCTGATTCCAAGCCATGAAACGACATCACCGGAAATTTTCCCCCTCACACTACCCAGGGAGGTCACTGCTGTCGCAGGATCGGACTGGGAGACTTGAACCTCTTTTGAGGAATCGAGGGACAGTGCGCCTTCACTTTGCGCAAAGGTCCCTGTAAAGGCGCATACCTGCGGCAATGCTGTTATAAACAAAACAAGAAAAAAGAATTTGACGCTTCTCATTTCAACCTCCCGGCTCGATAATTTATGGAATAATCAATTTTTTATCATACACGCTTTTTAAGGCTTTCGAGCAGTCTTTTCGTAGTGTCCGAACTGTCATATCTGTCTATCCTTACATCTATGATCGTGGGAGAAGATTTATTTTTTCTAGCCTTATCAAGGGCTGTCACCAGTTCGTTTTCCGTGGTTACCTTATAACCTTCGCCTGATCCTATAACCCGCGGGATCTCGGCATAGTTCCAGTCCGGTATGTCATTGAACTTTCCGTCTATCATCGGACGGAAAAGACCATAGCCATTGTTGTTGAGTATTATGACAATCGGATTGAGGCCAACTCTCGCGGAAACCGAAAGCATCATGGCGTTGAACTGGAAGCCGCCGTCGCCGGTAAGTACGATTGCCCTCCTGCCGGGTGAAGCAAGCTGAGCTCCGAGGGAGGCGGGAACTGCAAAACCCAGCGAGGCATAAAAAGCGGGTGAAACAAATTCCGTAGAACCATGTATGTACAGGTCAAGCGAGCCGAACATGGCGTCTCCCGCCTCGGCCACAACAATATCGTCATCGCCGATAAAACCGTCGATGCATTCAAAAAGCCTTTTTACGGTTATCTTTCCACTCTCTGCAGGAATGAATTTCCTGATATGCTCACTCACCTTTATTTCAAGAACCGGTTTCGGCCTGTCCCATGCTGCCGTGAGACGTTCAATAAATGTCTTCATGCTGACATTTTTGTAGATATGATGACTTATACCAAGCATGCCCTCATTCACGATTATACAGCGGGATGCATCTATACTGATGGTAAACATACCTGTGCTTAAATCTGTAATCATTGGCCCTAACAAGAGCAGGCAGTCTGCATTGTGAACGGTTTCGCGCACATAATCCATGCTCATGCCGCCTGTATATACTCCTGCGAATTGCGGGTGTTTTTCAGACAGTACGGATTTGCCCAGTGTTCCCGTAAAGAATGGCATACCGGTCTTATTAAGCAGTGCAAGAACCTCGCCGTGAAGGCCGAACCGTTGAATTTCTATACCGACGATTATGGCCGGTTTTTCGGCCCTTATCAGCATATCGAGCGCCTCTTTCAGCCCTTCATCGAGAGCATCAATATCGCTTTTATCTTCATCAGGGACCTTTTTATGGTGAGACGTTGTTTCGCTGAATACCATATCCCTCGGGAGTTCAATGTAGCCCGGTCTCTTGTGTTTCAATACCTCTCCGATTACACGGTCTATCTCATCAGCGGCCGATTCGGGATCGTTCAATACGGCCTGCGCGACAGTAATCTCTTTGAATATCTTCAGCTGGAAATCGAAGTCGTGAACCTTATGATGCAGCGATACGTTGGCTGACCGTTCGGCCATTCCGGGAGAGCCGCTTATCACAAGAACAGGTGAAAGCTCTGCATACGCTTGGGCGATGCTGTTGACAAGATTCAGCCCGCCGACGCCGTATGTTACGCAGACAGCACCGAAACCCTTTATTCTTGCGTATGCATCGGCTGCAAACCCGGCCGATGCTTCGTCGGTAGTATTAATAAGCTCGATCGGACTGTTATAAAGCATTTCATAAAATTTAAGCACATAGTCGCCCTGTATTCCGAATACATGTCCGGCCCCAGCGTCCCTGACTGCACCAATCAGATAATTGCCTATATTAATCACATGCCCCCCGGATAAGAGTGGTTATTCCTATTATTCGGAAAAAACATCAGTAAGTATTAGTTGCGTAATTTTTTTCTGAATAATTAATCTTGTACTGAATTTTTTTATTGTTTAGACCGATATTTGTTTTATGAACAATATAAAATACCGATTTCTCAATTGCATCCTGGCTCTATTCATTTCCACTTTTTTCGCCTGTGCTCACCCCTCCCACATGATAGAAGGCACCGGTGTTGCACGCGCAAACGACATGTCAGAATATCTCATCATGAAGAACAGCAGAATTGACAGGAACCTTGCCAATGAGATTGCACTCATCTATCTCGAAGAAGCACGAGCTGAAAACATCAATCAGGATGTGGCTTTCGCTCAGATGTGCATTGAAACCGGCTTTCTGTCCTACGGGGGCACAGCAGGCGCAGAACAGTACAACTTCTGCGGACTCGGAGTTTTCAATTCGCAGACCAAAGGTGAATCTTTCTCAGACATGAGGCTTGGCGTAAGAGCACATATACAGCATTTAAAAGCATATGCCACAACCAGCCAGCCTGTTAATGAAATTGTTGACCCCAGGTTCAAATATGTTAAGAGGGGAAGCGCCATATACGTATTCCAGCTTACCGGAAAATGGGCGACAGATCCTGCATACGGCGTAAAAGTGGACAGGGTGGCTGCCGAACTGCAGGAATACAGCAGACAGAACAGGATAAACCGCTGAGAAGGGACAAACTGAAAATGAAGAAAATGATATGTGCAGCAATTATTGCGATGCTGGCTTTACTGGGATGCCAGGCCGAAAAGGAAATTACAATTCCGAGATCGACAATACAGAAGATGACCGAAAAAAAGTTCCCGATAGAAAAGGATTCAAAACTGGCAGATATCAGACTCTTTTCACCCCAGGTCTTTTTCATTAATGACAGCATAGGGATGACGATGAAATATTCCGCCACTCTTTTGATTAAAGAGGTGGGCGGAACCGTAAGCTTCAAATGCAAACCTGTTTACAGGCCGGAAAATACCTCATTTTACATGAGTGATTTCAAGCTCACCAATATCACTATGAATAACCTCAACAGTTTTATTGGAAAGGATCAGCTCATGTCGCTGACATCTATGATTGTTAATGGCCTTTTTAACGACACGCCTCTTTATCAGCTCAATCCGAATGACTATAAGCAGAATCTGGCTAAAATGCTGCTTAAAGGCGTCAGCGTAAAGGGTGACAACCTGGTGCTGCTGCTATCTTTGTAGATGCTCCATTCTCTTTTTTAAAATTCATTACCGGCGGCCGGAATCATTCATATATCATCGCTGAAGTTGTTAGCCAGTATCGTGGTTTTGTCAACAAACCAGAATTTGTGCACATATGCATATAGTTCAATCGGTGTCGTTGTGGTTGCGTTGCATAATGTAAGGACACTTTCGTCCTTGCAGAAACTCTCAACACAAGCGCTCCTTGTTAACCAGTCATCCACTGCCTTCAGGATTTTTTTCCTCATCTTGGGATTTTCTTTGAAATACTTCAGGATACGCAAATTATTCTCTCTGTTATCAGAATGTGCAATGAGCAGCCCCTTTATATGCAGCTTTATATTCCTCCACGCTATCATGCCGGACTCCTTTCATGATTGTATAAATTCCTTATCGCAATTTTTTTTCCGAACATTAGCGATAATTAATAATTGACCGGGATTCTGGTATTCTGCGGGTTTAAGATTTATTGATGATAAGTTTGAAGTAAAGGTCCTGCCCTGTATCCGGTTTAAATATACAGTGCAAGACCTTATAATCTGATTCTATTTTATCCCTGTATCCGCTTTGATCATTCTGTTGGCAGACTCGCGGCACACATCGGCAAATGCGCCATTGAGTGACATGCTCATCTGCTCCTCATATGGTATGCTTTCAGACAGGCCCGGCATCGGGTCCGGCGAATTCGCCCATTCCACCGAAGGAACGAGATAAAGGAATGTGTCGCCTGTAAGCCCCGCCACCATTTTAAAGGGCGCTTTCATTATCTGTTTCGGACCTGTCATGGCAGGTATCAATGAACCGTCCTTGCCTGTATGCTCCCCTTCACTGATACCGAGTCCCATATGCGTAACAGCTTCACCCGGATAAGTAACGATCTGAAGCTCTTTGCCAAGCCTTATATATGAAACGCGTGATTCGGCCTCATTCTTTGCAGAAAAGGTCATATCGATCAGGGATTTCTGTATACCTAAAAGTATTATGAACAATGGATTGTCTATATCAACACTAACAGTCTTCTGCGAGATATTCATATCATCGCCTATAGCCGACTGATCAGACATTGATGAAATCGCCTGCTTTGCCACATCCTCACCGAACTGTTTTGCAAAGAAGTAGCAGTTATTCTCATCAGCGCCGATATCCTCCCAGTCAACCGGGTTCACGTCACCCTGCGATCCCTGTATGAATATTGCAGGCGCTCCAATCCGCTTCTGCACATAATCTACAAGATATCCGCAGAAATCCCTGGATATCTTTGTTGTCGTATCTGTCACTATGACAGGATGGCAGGCATAGTTTATCAACACGCCCTTGGATTTGCCTGTCGAAATGTCTACGGCCTCGAGTACATTAATCGTCGAATCGACATCGGGATAAGTATAATTTGGCTTAAAGCCTCTGGCCTTCTCCTTATCCGCCTCAACTTTGTTCAATGTCGTCCAGCCCCTGCGGTTATATACCCAGGTCAGTTCTTCTCCGTTCTTTATAATCGTGTTGTCTTTTTCATCAAGTATTACGGACGGGATATAACTAGTCTGGGACATCATGAGTTTTGATGGTGATCTGTCTTCAAAAGCATTCACTATTGTCCTGATACAGGCATCGATCAGAAACGCCCTGTACTCTTCCGAGACACCACCCATATATCCAAGAAGGTCGGCAGAGGAATGGGAATGCGTTGCGGAAACGAAAATATGTCTTTCAGGGATGCCGGTCTTCATTGAAGCGCCTCCGGTTATTTCACTTATCACATTGTTTCCCAGCATGGCTGCATCAATAACCAGGAATGCGACGGTATCGTCTTCCCGGGTGATCACCATTGCTCTTGCGTATGGTTTATCATGCACCCCTGTCGCCCTTGCCGAAAGCAGTTGCGAGAAATTGCGTATTGTAAGTATTCCGAAACCACCGAGACAGACTTCTTTGTACCATTCAGGATTGTCTTGGGGCACAAGTGCTTTTATCGCTGCCCCTGCCTGGAAAACACCGGCTTGGACCGAAGCCTCCACTGCTGCTGAATCAGAGTCGTCGCTGCTGCTTCCAGAACAGCCGAAGACGGCCAATGAAAGAATTAATATTGCGGATATGATTATTTTTCTCAGATGCTTCATCGTCAGCTCCTCATAAATTGAATTTTTAAATTACAGCTATCGTTAAATTAAATATAAATTATGATAATATGTCAACAAGGTAAAATAATGCCCAGGCAAGGAGGCCGTATAAAATGAACATGGATGAGCTCAAGTCAGCCCTTACAGATACGATCCCATGGGTGAAGCAAAGCGGTCTCAAAGTCGATATATTTGAAAGAGGCCATATTTTGTTATCAGTGCCAGTTAACCCGCAGCACATAAACCATGTCGGGATCGTTTATGCGGGTACATACTTCATGCTTATGGAGGTCGCCGGAGCCGCCCTGTTCCTTGCCACTTACGGAGTCGAGAGCTATATTCCAATCAACAGGGCCATGAACATCCGGTTTCTAAAGCCTTCATCAACGGATATTTCCTGTGAACTTTTCCTGTCGCAGGAAAAGGCAGATGAGATGATTGCACCGGTCATTGAAAAGGGCAAAGGCGACTGGGTGCTTGATATGGCGGCTTCGGACAGCAGCGGGAAAATAGTATCGGAATCCACCTGCACTTACTATATTATTCCCCTGCCGAAGACATGACCGTTTATGCTTTTCCGGCTGCGTCAATCATTGACAAACATGCTTGGATACTGATAATGTTAACGAATTGGAAGCGTTTTTTTCTGATATATGATTCGCTTCAAAAGTGCTTATGAGGGGGAACAATAATGAACAGTAAAAGGACTTCCTTACCATTAATCTCAATTACAGTTTTACTTGTTTTCTTATGCCTTACGGGTTTTTCAAACTGCGAAAATAAGAAGGACCCGAGCCTTGAGTCACCTCTCTGGCCTGTCTGGGTGCACACCCACTGCGTATGGGAAAACGAAGGGACTCAGGAATCGACACTGAATCATATCAATGGTTTTCTGGCTCACGGCATCCCGGTCGGCGCAACCATCATAGACCGCCCCTGGGCCACGGATTCAAATACATTCATACCTGACCCCGGGCTCTACCCTGACCTCAAGGACTATGTAGACCTATTTCACAGCATGAATATAAAAGTTATCATTTGGGCGACAAGCATCGTTAACGATACTGCATCCAATTTCCAGGAAGGCAAGGACAACGGATACTTCCTGAGCGGCGGAAAGACTGTCCCCTGGTGGGGCGGCCAAGGCGCACTTCTTGATTATACGAATCCCGAAGCGGTTCAGTGGTGGCACAGCCAGATGGACAACATCCTGGACATGGGCATAGACTGCTGGAAGGTCGATGGAACAGACCCGATGGTATTGCTTCTGCTGCCTGCTACCGGTTTTGACGGAAGCTGGATTTCATGGGCCGAATACCGAGATCAGTGCTACCGCGACTTCTTTGAATATACACGGGCCAGACTGGGTAAAGACAGGGTCATCATGGCCAGGCCTGTCGATGATCAGGTCCTCAGGATAGGCCTTCCTCTTGTTTATACGAGCCGTGATGTCAATTTTTACGGCTGGGTCGGTGACAATGACAATGACTGGGGAGGGCTTCAGCATGCGCTCAATAACATGTTCAGCTCAGCCCAGTTCAATTTTGTCAGCTATGGCTCGGACATAGGAGGATTCAGGTCGGACGGTGAAATGTTCAAGGATGTGTTCATAAGGTGGTCGCAGCTTGGCGCATTATGCCCCATAATGGAAAACGGCGGAAACGGAGAACACAGGCCCTGGATGTATGATGACGAAACGCTCGAAATATACAGAAAATATGTATTCCTGCATCATGCGCTTATTCCATATATTTACTCTCAGGCCGCATATTCATACGAGCTCGGCAAACCCACGATGAGGCCGCAGGCCGGCGCTTACACCTATCTCCTCGGCGATGACATCCTGGTTGCACCTTTTTATAAGGCAGGCAATGAACGTACTGTTGTCTATCCATCCGGAACCTGGATATATCTGTGGGATGAATCAAAGGAGTATAAGGCAGGCATTAAAAAATTGACCTTCCCTCTTTCGGAATTCCCGGTCTTTATCAAGAAAGGTGCCATCATCCCTATGGATGTTGTAAACGATGCGACAGGCCATGGAACATTCCTTTCAAAAGATTATTTAACCATACTCGTCTACCCTGAAAAGGGTGAAAAAAAGTTCGGTTTATATGAAGAAAAGGAAAAAGGTTCGCTAATTTCTTACGAAAAAAATAATAACTCTATAATTTTAAAGTCAACACCGACAAATCGTTCCCTTTTATTCAGGGTTTATGGTGAATCCATTCCGCAGACTGTACAATCGGGTTCTGGTATGGAGTTTGCAAAAGTTACAAGTATGGCTGATCTTACATCTTTGCCGTACGGCTATTATGTTGACGGTAAAGTAACATGGGTGGCCTTGAAGGACGCAACAGCGGGTACTGAAATACGGATAATTTTTTAGTACCCTATGAATATGAGGGGGATACATGATGCACAGATTTCATAGTATTTTGCTTCTCGGCATTTTAGCGATTATTCTTTTTTCCGGTAGCGCATGCAGCAACTCTAATACAAGTGACGACCTGTCGGCAGACGTATCAGCCGCAAGCATAGAGGAAAGCAAAAGCCATATACTGGCCGGTTTTGCACAGGAACCCATTCTGACAAAGAGCGATGACCTGTCGGGTTACTGGCTTGCGGGATTTTCCATATTCCGCCCATCCGAGGGCATGCATGATCCTCTGTATGCAACCGCCACAGTCCTGGATGACGGCAGTAATAAGATTGCAATCGTTGCACTCGACGCCTTCAGCTGGAGATATCAGGACACGCTTGAAGTCCGAAACAGGGTAAAGGCATCTTACGGCATCGATCATGTAATCGTGCATGCTGTCCATAATCATGATGTACCGGATAATAACGGCATGTGGAGCATTCTTAACCCCAGGTCAAATGACAAGTTCAATAATCTCCTTAAGGATACAGCTGAGGCAGCGATAATAAAGGCGGCTGAAAATATGCAGCCTTCAAAAATGTATCTCGGACAGGTGATGGACAGGGACACCCTCAACCTTGAAAATCCTCTAATGGCAAGCACGGACCATATTGAACTCCTTGAAAAACCTAATGACCCGGGCCTTACCGACCTTCGTCCTCCATACATATTGGACAGTGGAATCCGCTTTACGGTTTTCAAAGCGGTATCGGACGGTTCTGTGATCGGTTCGATAGTCAACTGGGGAAATCATGTGGAGACCATGTGGAGAAACAACCAGCTTATTTCAGCCGACTTCCCCGGCTATGTACGTAACGGGCTTGCTAAAAAGCTTGGCGGAACAGCAGTTTTTATAACGGGTTGTGTAGGCGCCATAACAACACCCGAAGACGAACCCGAGGTTTTCTACAATCCACAGACCGGCGAATATGAGGTCATCAAGATCACCACCCCTGTTACTTATAAAGGAAGGGAATACACACTTGAAGACGGCTTTAAAAAAGCATGGGCTCAGGGTGAACTTATAGCTGATATAATAGCTTCAGCAGTCACAAACGACCGGATCGAACTGAACCCCGAACCCAGAATCAGCCTTTATAAGGAATCATTTGAAATCTCCATTGAAAACTCCAAGTTTGCGCTTGTTTATAATCTGGGAATCATGGAGAGGGATGGATACAAAGATAAAGACGGGACAATGTGGACCTCGACTGAAATGAACCTTCTTACAATAGGCAATCTCTGGATGCTTACAGTCCCAGGTGAACTGTATCCAGAAATAGCAACCGGCGGAATCTATGTTCCGAATGATAACCGTTCTGCCGGGGATTATTATAATGAGCTGCCTCAGGATGAAAGCAATCCGGGAAACAAGGCCGCCGTTGAAATCCCGGCCCTCAGAACCCTGATGAAAGGCGAGGTAAACATGATAATGAACCTCGGAAACGACCACCTCGGATACCTCATTCCGAAAAGCCAGTGGGACGAGAAAAAGCCTTATATGCTGGGATATGCAAAAGCCCCGTACGGAGAAGAGAACTCCATCGGTCCCAATGCTGCAGGCATAATTCATAAGGTTGCAATAAAGCTTCTGGAACAGGTACAATAAGCTAAATCTTTTCAGTATATGCGGGTTGAAATGGGAGGGACGGATTTATTGTCCCTCTTTCATTAAAATATTTTCTGGAGGTTTAAGATGAAGTTATTGAAAATATCTCTCCTTGTTTCATCATTAATAATGATGACCCTGTTCTCGGGCTGCAGCAGTTCCGGGAGCAGCGATGATTCAACGGGAATATATCAGCCCGAAACCAATGACAACCCATATCCTGACAATGAAGATCCCTGGGCGGATTACACAGGCCTGAAGGTAGGATTCGGCAGAGCCCCGATAATCGAGATCGGTGATGACTACAAAGGTTATCTTATCTCCGGCTTCAACATGGCACCCTGGAACCGCACCGCACTGGGAGTGCATGATCCCATTTACTCAGTTGCAGCAGTAATCGATGACGGCAAAAAGAGAATCGGCATAGTGGCCATTGATGCATTCAGCCTCAGCATCAACGACACACAGATTATCAGAGATGCTGTCTGTTCGAAATACGGCATAGATCACCTGACAGTCCATTCGGTTCATAATCATGACGTCCCTGACAACAGCGGCATATACTCCGTATTGAATTTCTACGACTTCAGCGCATTGCAGAGGTGCATCGACCTGAACAACAAATCCGCCATTGAAGCTGTCAGGCTGGCGGTAAAAAACATGGAACCTGCTCAGATGTACACAGGTGAGGTGCTGGATAAGGACAAGTTGAACCTCACGGATGACGAGCGCATAAAACTTCCGCTCAAGGACATGGGCAAACTGACAGCACCAAATGATTTCGGCCTTTCAGATCTCAGGCCTCCTTTCGTAACAGACAACGGCTTGCGTATGGCCGTGTTCAAATCCCCCAAAGACGGACATATCATTGGCACAATGGTCAACTGGAGCAATCATGTAGAGGCCGTGTGGCAGTGGAACCAGCTCATTTCCGCAGATTTTGTCGGATACATGCGTGATTCGCTCAAGAAGAAATTCAGTGGTGAAACGCTGTTCATAACCGGAAACACCGGCTCGGTCTCAACCTATGTTTCCGACCCTGTTGTCTTCTATGACGAGGATGCAGGGAAATACGTATTGAAATATGTAAGTTCCAGGGTTGTTTATGATGGAGAGGAATACTGGGGAAGACAATATGATTACGGCGAATACAACGAGGAAAACTTCGTAAAAGCTGAAGCCCTGGGCAATCTGCTTGCGGACACTGTTGCAGGTGCAATTGAATCCGGGAGAATAGAGATAAATTCGTCTCCTCAAATCAATTATTATGTCCTGAAAGATAAACTGAATATCCAGAACAAGCTGTATTTACTGGCATTCTTTGCAGGCCTGCTGGAAAGGAAAGCATATGTTACGGATGGCAAGCTTTCAGTTGAGACAGAGTTGAACGTCCTTAAAATTGGCGATCTCCTTATGCTCACCCTGCCCGGAGAGCTTTATCCCGAAATAGCGGTAGGTGGCGTACGCACTCCTGCTGAAGGAGATTACAGCTCCAGCCTTACGGAGGCTGATCTGAAAATGATCGATGTCCCTATAAGGAATCTGATGCACGGAAAGGTCAATATGATAATGAACCTCGGGAACGACCATCTGGGGTATTTAATCCCGAAAAGCCAATGGGATGAAAAGGAACCATATACATTCGGGAATCTGAGGGCCCCTTATGGCGAGGAGAACTCCATGAGTCCGGACGCTGCAACGAAAATTTATGAATATGCGGAGAAACTCCTGGGACAGGCGCAAAATTAGCCTTGACTTAAATTTGTGCCGTTATTAACAAAATAAACTGCCTGTCGGGTAAATAAATGTCTGACAGGCAGTAATTTTTTACGGAGGTTATAAAGATGGCAAAACTTGCAGTTTTGGGTGGAACGCCGGTTCGTAATGTAAAGGTAAAGCCCTGGCCTAACTGGCCTGTCTGGGGGGATGATGAGAGAAAGGGCCTTATCGAGGTTCTTGAAAGCGGTGTCTGGTCTTATATGGGGCCAAAAGAGAGAGAATTCATAGACGCATTTGCGAAGTTCAGTGGCAGCAAATACGCTCTTGCCATAGCAAATGGAACCGTCACGCTCCAACTGGGGCTGGAAGCATGCGATATCGGTTTCGGCGACGAAGTAATAGTTCCCGGTCTTACATGGCAGGCAACCGCCGCCGCCGTCCTTGACGTCAATGCAGTACCCATTCTTGTCGATGTGGAGCCTGATTCATGGTGCATTGACCCCAAAGCGGTCGAGGCCGCTATCACTCCTCGCACCAGGGCCATCATGCCGGTTCATCTTTACGGCTGCATGTCGGATATGGACGCAATTCTGGCTATAGCAAAGAAACACAATCTCAGAGTTATCGAAGACTGCGCGCACCAGCACGGTTCTGTCTGGCGTGGAAAAAGAGCCGGGACTTTAGGAGACATCGGCAGCTTCAGCATGCAACTGAGCAAGGTCATGACAGCAGGAGAAGGCGGGGCTATAACCACCAGCGACGACATGCTCTGGGCCAAACTCGACGCACTTCGCAATTGCGGAAGAAGGCCTGAAGGAACCCATACAATTGACGAGCAGGGTTCAGGAACCTATACGCTCGAAGGAGACTTCATACAGTCAGGCAACTATCGCCTTACAGATTTCCAGGCAGCGGTTCTCCTGGGACAGCTCAAAAGGCTCCCGGAACAGACAAGGCTCCGTGATGAAAACTACAAGTATCTCATCACGCTCCTTAAAGACATTCCAGGCATAACAGCCCAGAAACGTGACAGTCGGGTCGACTTGCAGGCCTATTTTAATTTCGGCTTCACTTATGACAAGGAGGCGTTTGGCGGCCTGTCTCTTGAGAAGTTCCGCTGGGCATTGATGGGCGAACTGGGCTGCGTTGTGGACGACTGCTACCAGCCGTTGAACGACTGCACACTTTACAGGCCCCACACAAAGAAACGCTACAGGATCAGCGATGAACACTTCAAGGCCATTGACCCTTCAAGATTCAGCCTGCCCGTCTGCGAAAAGCTTTTTAATGAGACAGCCGTTACATTCCACCACAAGATACAAAACTTGAAATTGAAGAAATTCAGATCACATC
>CAYNVT010000065.1:0-9578 GCA_964400685.1 uncultured Bacteriovoracaceae bacterium
ATGAAAGGCATGGCGGCAGGCGCTACAGACGGAGGTTTCGAAGTCAAATATGAGGATGTGCTGCTTGTGAATGAGGGGATCGACGCACTCTACTCGATCATACTTTCAGGCATAATCCCCGCGCTTAATGAGGCGGGCGATATTTTAAAGGAAAACGAATCTACCGGCCTTGTTAAAGTCATGGACAACAGGGTATATTTCCCGAAGGCGAACCTGAGCGCGCTCGGATGCAACGGTTTTGTCGTATCAGGCAAGGCTACATCGGGCGGCAACGTGTATCACGGCCGCGATTTCATGTTCCCGACAGGTGGTTATTTTCATAAGCTGGCACTTATGGCCGTTTACCTTCCTGATGACGGGATTCCTTTCGTGACTCTCGGCGCCCCCGGATTTGTAGGCCTTACGACCGGCCTTAACGCCGAAGGCGTCTCCATGGGCGTTGATGTGGTGTTCGGCGCCGCATCAAGGGCTACCCCCGGGACAGGGTGTCTCCTTGTTGTGAGGGATATTATCCAGAACAGTGCAAGCCTCGATGAAGCAGTAAGCCGCATGAAAATGCTAAACAGGGGCGTTTCATGGCTTTATGTACTTGCCGACAGAGACAGGAGTTCAAAGTATACAAACGGGATCGTGTGCGAAACGGGCATGAAAGAAGACATCGACGGCAACGAGTTCACCTATGCCCCGGATCTATTCAAAGACTTGGAAAAGATGTTCTATACGGGTCTGATTAAAAAGCTCGACAAACTGCCCAAAGCCGAAGACGGCGTTATGGTGCGCGATCAGAACTGGGTTTTCCCTGAATCATTTGAAGGTGTTCAAAATTTCGACGGACAGAATGAAAAAATCGATGACCTCGTAGTTGCCACAAACCATTACATCATACCCAATATGGTCTTTACCACCTTTACCCCCTGGATGGTTTTCATGGCAGGCATGGAAAAGAAGACATCCAAAAGCGTTGAACGCTATGACGATCTCCTGGGCAGGCTTTCCGCCGATGGCGTTTACGGCTACATAGACTATGATACAGCTAAAAATCTGATAGACTTCATGAATCCGAACAGGAATACCGGCGACAGCGACCCGTGGAACGGCTATTACGAAGTTGACGGCGAAATAGAAGGCCATCACGACATATTCGACAACACGAACCTAACCATGGAATGCCTTTACGGCATCTATCATCCCGATGAACCATGGACGAAGGTTGACCTGAAGCCTTTTGCCGGGGTCGGTAGCTGAGGCTCACATCCATTATCATTTCCGGGATAATCCCTATCTGTTTATTTTGAGGATCAGCAGGCTGGAAGTCATTTCACGAAGGCTGCATCCGAAAGCTTCAGTGCATAATCCCTGACATCGACAGGCCAGACTTTGACCTGATCATTGAATTTAGCCCTGTCTCCTGAAAACAGCGCCCTGGTTGCTTCTTCATACCCTGGCATGTCTCCGGCCATTACGGTCATGAACCTGTATGCAACCTCCCGGGAATGTCTGACCTTATCCCGGTCGATATTAACCCGCCTTGCCTCATCGACAAGTTTTCTGAGAGCGACAGAGGCACCTCCGGGCTGGCTGTTAAGCCATTCCCAGTGACGCGGCAGAAGAGTCACCTCCCGGGATATAACCCCCAGCTTCGGTCGGCCCGGCCCTTTCGAAGCATTCGGGAAGCCATCCTGAGAAGACTTGCCCGGACCGGCGTCATAGGGGCGCTTTTCAATCCTCTTCAAAACCTCTTTCATCGTCCCCCGAAAATCCGCCTCGACAACTTCAGCGCTCAGGTCGTCAAATATGAGCACCTGTGAATTCTCTTCATGATCAATCACACCCTTTGCCTTTTTAACCACATCCCCCAGGTCTCCTGATGCAATCATCCGGCTGCCATTGAATGCGGTACACTGCTGCGTTCTGTCCATAAATTAAAATCTCCTTGAAGTACGAATAAGGCATATATACCCGGGTAAAATTAGCTTGTCAATATTACCCGGGTAATTTTATAATTGAGAATTGAAGGAATTGTCTGACATGTCTTGCTAGAAATCCCGATGAAAGGAAATGTGCATTTGAGGGTTGATGGATACCGGACCAATGACATTCGAGCTGTCTTCATAGGACGGCCCGACAAATGCGAATGAACCGGTAATAATCCACTCATGGCCGGCCACACTGTTAATACCCTCGGCGATGCAGTTTATAGGATCGAGCAGGAAGACAGAGGCATAGCCCAGCCACCTGTTACCCAGCACCTTGTAATCGTTGGATTTGATGGCATTTTCTGTTCTATATGCCCACTCTCCATACAGCCACCCCCCGACCGGGGTCACTATGAGGTCCTGGATGGATGGAACCTCGGCAAACGCCTCAAAGCCGTATTCCCAGAAGAAAGTAGACATCAGAGTAGTGTAAACGAAGCTGTCCCACTGACTGTACCCCGAGTTCCTTGCTATCTGGTAATAAACTCCACCATCATAAGTGTGTCCGATATAGTTCATATACCATTCGTCCTGATCCCATACCGGCCCGCTCGAGACGTTGTCCCACCATTTCTGCAGCATGGTCCCGGCTGTTACTCCTTCCGTGTCCCATTTGGAAATACTTTCGGGCATTACAGATAGAATCCCTGCGGCAACCAGGCCCATTCCGAACATCAAGCCTGTCTGTGACTGCAGCCGTGCAAGGTCGGCGTCTTCAGTCCTGAACAGAAAGCACTTGCGCCAGTGGTTTGAAAGTTTCGAATACATCGCCACGGGTTCCGCAACTTTTTCATTTATCGGAAACAGTGTTCCTTCAGAAAACCAATTGAGTTTATCATAGGCGGACGGGATATCAGGGGTGGATTCAGAATGTTCAAAAGTAAACCTCGACATGCCTGCGCTTTCACGAATATCCTGAAAGCCGGTTTTACCAAACGAGCCCGTTTCGTAGAGAATAGTGTATTTGTTGAAATCCAGTGTTGATGCTAAAGATGTGTTCTGGGCATTTACCTGAGCAGCGCAGCAGATAAGGAAAACAGCTGAAAAAATAAGCCTCAACAAAATCGGGAATGGTCTCAACAACCCACCGTTTCCATTGAGAGAATTACCGGAATCCAAATGCGGCATTAAAGGCGCCACTTTCTTCAGGATCATATAACCTTCTCCAGCATATTCTGAACTGAAAAGAATCGAAAAAATATCCAGTGCTGCAATTTTCAGTCAGCATGAAAAGCATGCAAAACAGGTTTGTAGTTCATATGCCGGATATTAGTCAAGCCATATCAACCCGGTGGAGTTTTGAGCCTTTCTTTCAGCAGGCTCAATCTGCCGGCGGTATTTGCGTTCTTTACCGCAAGCGCAATGGCACGTGAACTGCCGACCACGGCAACATACTTCCTGCCTCTTGTTATCGCAGTATAGAGGAGATTTCTCTGAAGCATCACATAGTGCTGCGTATGCATAACTATAACCACGGCAGGGTATTCGCTGCCCTGGGCCTTATGTATGGAGCAAGCATAAGCAAGTGTGATGTCATCGAGGTCGGCGGACAAGAGAGGCACGATCCGTCCGTCGAAATCAGCTTCGACCTCGCCTGTTTCGGTCTCAATTGAGGTAATCCTACCTGTATCCCCGTTAAATATTCCCAGATCATAGTTGTTGCGGACCTGCATGATTTTGTCGCCCCGGCAGAACCTGTATCCGCCCCTGAAAATACCTTCACCGGCAGGATTCAGAACTGCCTGGAGCATCAGGTTGAGACTGAACACGCCCAGCACGCCCTTGTGCATTGGAGTCAGCACCTGTATGTCGTTCACCGGATCGAACCCGAACCTTGCAGGAATCTTTTCTGTTACAAGCGCCTTGACATCATTGAGCGCCTCAGCCGCATCATCTTTTTTTATAAACTCATAGTCATTCCTGCCGTAACTGGAGCTTGGATAAGGCATCTCGCCGCTGTTCACCCTGTGTGCGTTCACAACGATAAGGCTTTGCCGTGCCTGACGGAAAATCTTTGTCAGATGTACGGTCCTGATCCTCTCCGAGCCGATAAGGTCGTTGAGAACGTTTCCGGGACCGACTGATGGAAGCTGGTCGGCATCGCCCACAAGTATGAGCTTCGCCGAGGCAGGCAATGCCTTCATTATATGATAGAAAAGGACAATGTCCACCATCGACACCTCGTCCAGGATCAGTAGGTCGGTCTTCAGAGGCTTTTCCTGGTTTCTCTCGAACTGCATTGTTGCAGGATTGAACTCGAGCAGACGATGGATTGTCCTTGAAGTCCTTCTCGTGGCCTCAAACATCCTTTTGGCGGCCCTGCCCGTCGGTGCCGCAAGCTGGATAGCGAGGTCTTTTTTCTCCAGAATTTCGATTATGGCCCTTATTATGGTGGTCTTGCCCGTACCAGGACCGCCTGTGATTATCATGGCCTTTTCATTGACAGCCAGAGCGATCGCATCGCGCTGTTCAGGAGCAAGCTCCATGTTATGGCCCGCCTCAAACCAAGCGACAGCCCTTACAATATCAATTGGAAATTTTTTCTGGGGATGTCTGATGAATGCCTCGATCAGCCTTTTAACGCCTGTCTCTGATACATGAAGCGATTTCAGATAGGCATAGTTTTCGCTGTTCCTTCTCTCAACTACGAGTTGCCCTTCCCTGACCAGATTATCAAAGGCTTCCTTCAGCACATCCTTGTTTATCTGCAGCTCTTCCTGCGCCATTTCAATCAGGGAGCTGACCCGGCAGCAAACATTGCCTTTTTCAGAGTACTGGCCCAGAACATAAAGCATCCCCGCCATGGCCCTTTTGGGCGAGTCATGTCCAATGCCCAGCTTTTCAGCAATTTTATCGGCGGTCTTGAAGCCTATGCCCCAGACATCGGTGGCTATCCTGTACGGCTCCTCCCTGACCACCCTGATGGAATCATTCCCGTAGTTCCTGTAAATCCTTGCGGCATAGGCGGGCGATATACTGAGCGATTGCAGAAATATCATGACCTCCTTGATGTCCCTGTGCTTGCGCCAGCCTTCGGTGATGCAGTTGAGCCTGTGCTCGCCGATGCCGTTAACCCGCATCAGGCGATTTGGATGATTTTCAATGACATCGATGACATTTATGCCGAAAGCCTTTACCATCCTCTTCGCCATTTCTTTGCCGATGCCGTGAATCATGCCCGACCCCAGGTACTTTTCTATCCCGGTTAATGTATTTGGAAGGATATTTATACATGTATCGAAATGGAATTCCGGACCATATTGCTTGTTATTAACCCATCTTCCGCTCAGTTTGAGGCTTTCACCCGGCTGCACAGCGGTCAGTATGCCCACGGCTGTCACAGCCTGTCTCTTCTTTGCCGAAAGCCTTATTACGCTCCATCCGCTCTCTTCATTATGGTAGACAAACCTCTCCAGCGTTCCCTCGATATCATAAACCGGGTTTTTGCTTTTTTCGGCCATGCCTTAGAAAAGGGCCTCGGATGATCCCCTGTCAGTCATAAAGACAACCTGGGTTACGTTTTCGGAAAGTTTCAGAATATCGGCGACACCGGCCCGTTCTTTATTATCGACAGCAGAAATTTCAGAAATCCTGCTTCCATCTGCCTCATAATCAATATCACCTGCTTCAATAATATAGCCCGGAACATATGCATATATGCACCCGCCAACGCCACAGCATGAAGTGTCGACCGTACCGAAACCGACAAAATACAGCACCTTTCTGTCATTAAAATGAAGGATACCTTCTTTTACAAAAGTATAGTGTCCTCCTATTGCGGTAATATTTTCGAAAAGCACGGGATGGGTGTATCTCATTTGAAGCCATGTTAATGATTTTTACCTGTTCATGCAAGCAGCTGATTGGATTAGGCTGATAACTATTTAACCGCCCTATTCTATAGATATTAAAGAACCCAAATATAAAATATTTCTAAAGTTTACGCTTTTCTTCACCGATTAACCCTAGTACAGACACGTTATTTATAAGAAAGGTGTAAAAAGATGGGGTTTTTTGATTCTCTTCTTGGAAAGAAGAAGCCTTCAAAGGAAATCGACGAGTGCCAGGCGGCTCTCGAAAGCCGCCCTAACGATCCGAATCTACTCAAGAAACTCGGCGACTTATATCTGAAAGCAAATGATACGACCAATGCCTCCGATATCTATATAAAGCTGGGAGACTTCTACAAATCTAAAGGCTTTTATCCGAAATCGATTGCGCTTTATAAGCAGGCGGAGAAAATACACCCGGACTGGGAAAAGCCCCTTGAAAGACTGGCCGAGCTTTACAAGGTCCAGGGATTCCCCAGGGAAGCCGCCGCTCAATATGTCAAACTTTCCGAATATTATGAAAAGAAAGGCGACAGTGACAGGGCAATGGCATGCCTTCAGAGCGCAGCCGAAATTTCACCCGCCCATGCCGATATGCTAAAAAAAGCCGAGACCTTTGACGTCAAGGAAGCGGCCATGAATGAACCCATGCCTGCCTCAAACGCTCCGGGGATAAAGCCCAAGGCTGATTTCTTCGATCTCAACAAGGAACTGGACAAGGAAATCGAAGAACTCAACATCGATGAGAACACCCAGGTTCAGGGTGACATCGATATCGGTTCCGTCCTTAAGGCTATCAAGGAACACGCCCCGGATGAAAGCAAGGGAGATGCACTTTTTCTTTACAACATGGGACTGGCATACAGGGAGACAGGGCTTACCGATGACGCAATCGAAGCCTTTCAGAAGGTTATAGAAACAGGCGAAAAGCTATTTGATTCATACGTCATGCTCGGTATCTGCTTAAGGGATGCCGGACGTTTTGAGGAATCTCTTAAATCACTTCATGACGGCGGTGTAATCGAAAATCTGACAATGTCGATGAAAGTGGGCATTCTATACGAGGTGGCCCAGACATACAAGGCCATGGGAGATACCAAAAAGGCGCTCGCAATATTCAAGGAAATCCATAAGGAACGGCAGGATTTCAAGAATGTGGAAAATGAAATCATGAAACTGTCAGGTGGAGGTTGATTTATGGCTGTAATCAATTACCTCAAGAAGGAGATCTCGGCTAAAATTGTTTATTACGGGCCTTCGCTTTGCGGAAAGACAACCAATATCCAATCCATATACACAGGAATCAAACCCGAGCAGAAAGGCAAGCTGGTATCTCTTGCGACAGAAGCTGACAGAACGCTTTTTTTTGATTTCCTTCCAATAGAGATAGCAAATGTCAGGGGTTTCAAAACCCGGCTTCATTTCTACACGGTTCCGGGACAGGTATATTATAATTCGACAAGAAGAGCGGTTCTGACCGGTGTTGACGGGCTCGTGTTCGTTGCTGACTCCCAGAGGGACAAGATGGAGGAGAACATCGAGAGCCTCAATAACCTTGAAGAGAACCTGAACTACTACGGAAAGACCATAAAGACGTTACCGCTGGTCATACAATACAATAAAAGAGATCTTCAGGACGTTATCTCGGTTGCGGAAATGAACCAGATAATGAACCCGGAAGGCTATCCGTCAACTGAAGCGGTGGCGACAGCGGGAACCGGTGTCCTGGAAACGCTCACGCTGATTACCAAGATGGTGCTCCAGCATATTGAAAAAGGTGCAAGCCCGCAGCAGAAGAAGTTCCAGTCCGGCTTCCAGCCTGCCCGTCCCGCAACTGCCGCAGAGAATAAGGAACCCCCTGCACCAGTCAAAGCGCAGCCCGCCAGAGCCGGAGAAGTGGACATGTCCACAGAGAGAGCAATACCCGAGGATCTGGTCGACCTTACACCTGAAGAGCCGGTTCAAGCCTCTGCCGAATTCTCTGGTGGAAGGATCCGGATTGTCAGTACAGGCACGCCGAGTATCATTTCTGCGAATGCATTCAATCTTCCTGTTAAAATAAAAATAGAAAATGACGATAAGATATATATTATGGACATGGCAATTAAACTGGATAAAATTTTGCCGGAAGGCTGAGTATGCCACAGGGCCCTGTTATATCTACTTTTAAGGCCCTGTCCTTCAGTGACCCGTCCTGGATTTTATGGCCTGATGCAGCAGCAATCACAGGAAACCTGTATTTCCTGTTCATGGCAAGTGCGGTCCTGACCTTATTCCTCATCGGACTGAGCATATCCATCAAGTATGCCTCTTACCTTCTGAATGATTTCAAAACAATTTCAGACAGCAATGTACCCGACATAGCGATAAAGCTGTGGTTTGCAATGATACTCTGTCTGCCTTTATTCCTCAATGCGGGGCCGTTATGGTTTACCATATGGTGGGTGGTCATATTCAACGGTTATATAAACATGGCTGAAAAAAAGCTGATTATCCTCCTTTTTGTAATATTTATATTATCGGGTCTGCTGTCCGGCATCGGAGGAAAACTGATTACATACGCATCCACCCAGGCAAACAAGGAAATCTTCCTTGTTGAAGAGAACATGGAAACTCAGGATGACATCGCATATCTGTCAACCTGGGCGAATAAGTACAAGGATGATTCAGATCCGGCCAATGCGCTGGCTATCTCAAAAATCAGGATAGGCGAATATGAAGACGCGATAACGCTCTTGACACGCTGCATACAAAACGATCCCGACAACCCGATATACTATAACACAATGGGAATAGTGCTGGCTGCGCAGCAGAAAACAAATGAGGCTGTAACTGCATTCGAGAATGCCTCGAAACTGAAACCCAGGGAAGTTGTCTATTATTTCAATCTCAGCAGGGCCTACCTTGATGTCTTCAATCTGTTCGAGGCAGACAAACAGGTTGAAAAAATGACGGAAATTGATCCGAGAGAGGCCAGCAGACTCCTTTCACGTAACACATACCCGATGTACGTCTACAAGAAGGAACCGCTTAAAGACATGTTTGCAAGACAGATGAGGCCTTCCACGGAAGCTTCACTGGCGGCGGATGAACTTTGGAATTCGGCAATCGGCGTATTGAAGCCGTCATGGGCGCCAGGGGCAGGTATAATAATGCTCATATGTTTTTTGTTCCTCGGGTATCTTCCGAAAGACAAATTTACCAAGAAATGCTCTAAATGCGGCAATCATTTCTATGTGGGAGCGATGACTGCAAAGGGTTACCCCCTGTGTCTGCAGTGCAACCTGATTGAAACCCGAAGCAAGAAACAGCACAATATCGTTGTCCATCACAAACTCCAGGAGATAAAAAATTTCGGCATCCTCAACAGGCGGAGAACCACAAGATTCGAAATGATATTGCCCGGACTGGGGTCGCTCATTGCAAACAGGACAATAAGGGCCGTGGTAATGCTCTTCATTTTCAGTTTTGCGATAACTCTGACAGTATCAGGCGGAATGCTCATGTATTCATTCATGCCTTCAGGCTCTCATTATACCCTTTACTTCCGTTTGACCGGTATCGCGGCATTGGTAATACTATACCTGATTGCCTTTAGATACCCCCCTGTGAAGAGAGGAATATAACATGGCACTGATCGGCACATTGAAGGGGTTCGGAGTAACCGACATATTTCAGCTGATATCACAGCAGATAAAAACAGGTCTTTTGATCCTTACTTCAACAAAAGAGACCATAACCGTAGCGTTCAGGGACGGGATAATCCAGGGTG
>CAYNVT010000065.1:9588-12410 GCA_964400685.1 uncultured Bacteriovoracaceae bacterium
TTCTGACAAATGGGAATTCGACCCGAGGACGGAGCTCCTTTTAAAAGCAGGACTCGTAAATGAGAAAGAGCTGAAGGACGCAATTGAAAACCAGAAACGAGGCAAGGGCTCCTGGTATGATTATCTTGTTTCAAGGGGCATTATTAAGGAAAACATTCTTGATAAGGCTTCCATTATCATTTTCAGGAATACTATGCTGGATGTTTTCCGGTGGGAAGAAGGGAATTACAGATTTGAAGACCGAGAAATAAGCACCGAGAGCATGCTCGCATGCAGCCTGCCTACGGAAGGTGTGGTTCTTGATACACTCAGAATTATTGATGAATTCCCCATCATAAGGCCCAAAACACCTCCTCTGGATTACTGCCCCATAGCTATAACACCCCTTTCCCAGGAAGTTTCCATAAGGTACGATCTCAACAGTATAGATGTCGCCATATATAATCTGATTGACGGTGAAAAGACCGTACTGGACGTAATCAATCAGTCGTTTGAATTGCCCTTTGACGCCATCGCATCCATTGTAAAACTCATAGAATCAGGAATCATAGAGGTCTTTCCGAGAGGCTCGGTGGACAGAAGGGACAAGACCATTGCAAAGGAAGAGGCCATACGCAGAATAAAAGTAGCTGCCGTCTATCTGAGTCTCCTCGTTTGCATCATACTGCTTATCATGTTTGGAAAGCCGAGGATTCTTGAAAACCCGCTTGAGATTGGTCCCGTCGTCTCCTCACAGATAGAAAAACAGAAATCTCTCGCTGAAAGAATTTCTAGGCAGGTGAAAGCGCCTTCAAAGCCAGATAAAGATAGCTATGGCCGTTAATACGCCTTTGTACTGGCGAAAAGGCGATATCGAGCTTTTTTGACAGGCTGTTTCCGTTCCCGTTTACCGTGTATCCAAGAGTATGAAACACCCTGCCTGAATGTTGAAGCATGAACTTGACCTGTGAACCATCAAGCTTTTTCGAACTCAGCACTTCCATACCCGACATCATGAAGACGGGTTCTGGATTACCGTCCCCGTAGGGAGAAAGCATCTCAAGCTCCTTAAGAAGCCCCGGGGTAATATCTGAAGGCGATATTCTCATATCGACTTCGATCTTCGCTTCAGCGGGCCTGATTTTTGAAACTATAGTCTCGAGCGAGCCCGCAAAATGAATTATTTTATCTGCCTCTATCGTAAGACCCACCGCCATCTTGTGGCCGCCGCTGCCCAGCAGGAGATGGGAACATTCGTTAATGGCGGCATGGAGATCGACCCCTTCCACCGATCTGCCTGAACCTTTGCCTATATTGTCAATAATGGAAATCACGACCGCCGGTCTTTGATAGCGCTCTGAAAGCCGGGATGCCACAATGCCCACAACGCCGGTATGCCAGCTGGTCCCTGCAACGACTATGACCTTGGGCAGATGAGGCCTGACTTCGACCATCGATATGGCTTCTTTCAACACCTTCTGCTCCTCGGACTGTCTTCTCTGATTCAAGAGGTGCAGTTCGGATGCAATCCTGTTCGCAGTGACCTCATCATCGGTTGTAAGGAGCTCAAAAGCCTTTCTAGCATCCGAAATCCTGCCTGCCGCATTTATGCGGGGGCCGAGGATATATCCCAGGTCATGGGCGAAAACCTCACGGTTGATTCCCGACACCTTTGCCAGGGCAGCAATGCCTGCGCGCTCATGTGAGTTCAGGACCACAAGCCCTTCTTTTATCAATATGCGGTTAACACCGGAGAGTGATACCACATCGGCCACGGTAGCCATTGCGACAAGATCGAGGTCTTCCCGCAAATTAGGCAGATTTTCAAAACCCATTTTCCTCAGATGCGCCCTGAGTGCGATTATCAGGTGAAACACCACCCCTGCCCCGCAAAGGTCTTCACCATAAAACGGGCAGTTTTCCTGCTTCGGATTTATTATACTCAAGGCCTCGGGCAATTTTCCCTCCGGCTCATGGTGATCGGTTACGATAACATCGATGCCCAGGCTTTTCGCGTAATTGACCTCGTTAAAAGAGTTGATGCCGCAGTCAGATGTAATGATAAGCGTTGCACCCTGGCTGTGAAGGATATCTATCCCCCTGATATTAAGCCCGTAGCCGTCAAGTGTCCTGTCGGGGATAAATACAATCGGTTCGGGAATGCCCAGTTTTATAAAAAACCTGTGCAGCAATGCAGCGCTGCATACGCCGTCGACATCATAATCCGTGAAAACCCCGATTTTTTCTTTATTTATGATGGCACCCGCAATTCTCGCACAGGCGGTCTCGATGCCAGACATTGAAACAGGGTCTTTCATATCGTTCAATTTAGGAGATATGAACCTCATCGCATCATCAGACGTACTCAATCCCCTCATCTTCAGAAGAGAGGTGAAAACCGGCGAAAAATCAAGCCCGGGGATGGCATTATTATCAACGCTCCCCTTTATTCGCCATGATGAAGAATGAGTTATCATGCTTTCCTTATCTTTAAATGTTTGAAACCTATCTGTACTTGTTTATCTCGTTTATAAGCAAGCCTTCCGGCATGGCCCCGACAATGTCGCCCGTTTTTGCGCCGTCCTTGAAAACAATCAGGTTGGGTATCGTGCGAATGCCGTATTTCTGGGCAGTTGCAGGATTCGTATCGACGTCGAGCTTGCCGAACACGATATCGCCCTGATGCTTTTTTGCAAGGCTCTCAATGACAGGCCCCAGCATGCGGCACGGTCCGCACCAAGGTGCCCAGCAGTCTACAACCAGAAAGGGGTACTTTTTTATTGTTTCGTCTATGTTCGAATCCGTTAAAACAAGCGGGGTATCGGGCATTTCATTTTTATTGT
>CAYNVT010000065.1:12420-19292 GCA_964400685.1 uncultured Bacteriovoracaceae bacterium
CTCTTCCTCCAAAATAATTATTTCTTTCTGCCCTCATAGGCAGTGCCATGAATATCTTCAACATAATGCTGGGCAGAAAAAGCGGCTGTTGCTCCATCTCCGCATGCCGTTACAACCTGCCTGAGCAGTTTTTTATTGCAGTCTCCGCATGAAAATATACCCGGCGCAGAGGTCTTCATATCGCCATCAACAATTACATAGCCGTTTGCGTCAAGTTCAGCTATGCCTTCAAGAAGCCGTGTGTTCGGAATAAGGCCGGTAAATATGAACACGCCATCCGCATTAAGTTTTTTTGACATGCCGGTTCTGGTGTTTTTCAGAATAACACCCTCAACCAGTTTGTCTCCGTATACAGATTCTACGACCGATTCGAGCTCGAATGCCATTTTTTCATTGGCCATTGCCCTGTCCCTCAATACTGCTGTCGCCCTGAGGGTGTCTCTGCGGTGCACAAGTGTGACTTTCGATGCAAATTTTGTCAGGAAAATGGCCTCCTGAACCGCGGTATCGCCTCCGCCTGCAACGACTACTTCTTTGTCTCTGTAAAAGGGCCCGTCGCAGGTGGCGCAGTATGAAACGCCCTTCCCGGTAAATTCATCTTCGCCCGGACAACCGAGCTTTGCATGGTTTGCACCTGTGGCAAGTATGACTGCATGGGCAAAATAGTTTTCTTCCGCAATTACCTTCCAGACATCATGACCGTTAAAGGATTCACGCACTATTGCACTCACATCTCCGAAAGCCGACTTCAAACCGCAGTTAACTGCCTGCTGTCTGAACTTTTCGACAATATCAAATCCGCCGATTCCTTCTGGAAATCCAGGGTAGTTTTCAACCCAGTCGGTTATGGTTATGAGGCTCGGAGAAAACGTGCTCTCGATAAGGAGCACATCCATGCGTGCCCTTGCCGCATATATGCCTGCGGTAAGCCCTGCCGGACCTCCGCCTATAATAATAATATCATGTACAATTTTTTCCATTGATGCGAACCTCACTGAAGTTTTTTCTTTGAAGAGGATTAAAGCCTTAACTCATTATTTAATAAAGGTCTAATGCTCAATAATCAAGGCTTTATTACGATGGAAATCAGGAAGCGGCATATATGCCGCTTCCTGATTCATTTTACTGGATTGTAGGAGGTCCGGCGGGTGCCGGCGCTTCGACTGCAATCATGACTGCAACGCTTATATCGAGTATTACATCATCGCCTGCTTTGATATTCTTGAAGTTGCCTACACTTTTATCAATCGGAAACGTCTTGGTTTCTCCGCTCACCGTGCTTATCGTAATAAGGCCTTTATCAAGGTCGATCGCAGTTACCCTTGCAACCAGTTCGAATGTATCAGTCAGGACTACGCTGGGCTTTTCACCTTTTGCGGCAACGCTTACCGACTTGCTCACTGTCGCATCGGGCTCTTCATTGGATTTTCTGACATATACCGCAACTGATTCTATCACGGATGATTTGACGATATCTCCGACCTTTATCTGATCGAAGTTCTTTACATTATCGCCCAGCACATAGCTCTGTGTGCTTCCGTCATCTTTTTTCAGTGTAATAACCCGTTTTGCACTGTCGATATTCACTACGGTTGCCGTATGTGTAATCTGTTCAACAACGACCGCTCCCGGTTTGGACGTGGTTGCACAACCCGAAAAAACAAGTACCGCAAGTATCGCCAGCGCAAAAGAAACCCTTGAAATCAGTTTTAATTCTTTCATTTAAATGCCTCCTGAATTTTTATTTTTCCGGCATACTACTACATACGGACCTCTCTTGAAATCAATAAATTGCGACCCTAAATACATTCCAGAAAAAAATCACGGAGGTGTAAGAGATGTTTACGATATTAAATCCTTTCAGAGAATTTCAGGCATTTGATCAGGATATGGGAAGTGTATTGGCCAGAGGAAGACAAGCCTATCCGCCGATCAACGTCTATGCGACAGGAGACGATGTTGTCGTCACATCGGAAGTTCCGGGGATTGAGGCGAGTTCAATCGACCTGACAGTCGCAGGAGACATGCTGACTCTCAAAACCCAGAAAAAGCCCGTCGACCTGAAGGAAGGCGAGAAATGGCACAGGAACGAACGCGCATACGGAAGCTTCAACAGAACGGTAAAGCTCCCATACAATGTAGACAGCAGCAAAATCGAGGCTATCTACAACAAGGGCATTCTCAAGCTGACGCTGCCGAGGGCGGAGTCCGACAAACCGAGAAAAATAAATGTGAGGACAACAGAATAAACGGAGGTGAATTATTATGGCTGAAGAAGTAAGCGCAAAAACTGAAACAAAATCGGCAGGTGCGGAAAGGACCAAAGACTCCCGCACATACATTCCCAGGGTAGATATTTATGAAACGAACGAAAGCCTTTACCTTCTGGCTGATATGCCAGGCACTGACGAATCCCGGGTAAACATCACCCTGGAAAAGGATATACTCACGATAGAAGCAGGCGTCGATGAAAGCATCTACGGCCAGAGGAAGGCTACATATGTCGAATACGGCATAGGCGATTATTACAGGCAGTTCACCCTGAGTGACGAGATCGACAGGGAAAAGATCGAGGCGAGCATGAAGGATGGCGTCCTGAAGGTCGTGCTTCCGAAGGCCGAACCGGTCAAGACAAGAAAAATCGCCATACAGGCAGGATAAAAAAGAATATTTTTAAAGAAAGGAGGCAAAAAACCATGAGATACCTGTCACCATTCAGATTCACAAGATCGGCCAATGTTGCAAAAACCTCAGAGAATCCGGCGGTAACCTTTCAGAGGGCGCTTAATAACCTCTTTGACGATTTCTTCAGCGGCTTTGAGGTCTCACCCTTTGAAGAAAAATTCGGTTCATTCAACCCGAAAGTAGACATGACTGAAGACGAAAAAGAGATCAAGATAACGGCCGAACTGCCGGGCCTCGAGGAAAAGGACATAGAGGTCAACCTGTCAAGGGATATCCTGACGATAAAAGGTGAGAAGACCCAGGAAAAAGAAGAGAAAGGAAAGGAAACCTATTATTCTGAAAGGAGCTACGGGAGCTTTACAAGGACGCTTCAGATACCTTCAGAGGTAGAACAAGACAAGATCGATGCGACATTTAAAAAAGGCGTCCTGAACATAACGCTGCCCAAGGTCGCAAAGCCTGTTGAGCAGCAGAAAAAGATTCAGATAAAATCGGCGTAGCAAAAGAATCCAGGGCCGGGACATCGCCCCGGCCCGCATGCATCTTCAGACAAAATACCTGGGGATGATGTAAGGAACCTGCATTGCAAGGTCTTTATAAAACCTCTTCTTTGAATCACTCAGTTTCGAATAGCAGACAAACCCGGCAACCAGGACGGCAGCGTATATGATTTTCTTCATCTTTCACCTCGCTCAGTTTTCGTATTTTTCGATAAGGTCAGCGGCAATCATACCTGACGCTATGACCGTGGGCACGCCTCCACCCGGATGTGTGGATGCGCCGGTCAGATAGAGACCCTTTATGTTCTTCGACCTTGCGGCCGGCCTGAACACCATTGAAGACATCAAGTCCTGCCTCAATGCATAAATCGCACCTTCTGGCGAAAGCAGCCTTCTCTCGAAGTCTTTCGGCGTTGCAAAGCTGGCCACCTTGATATGTTTTTCCAGGCCGGGGATGCATTTTTTCTCCATGAACTTTATCACTCTGTCCATAATTTCGGGCTTTGCCTCATCCCAGTCCTTGCCCTGAAGTTTGTATGCGCCGGGCGAAAGGGTCAGGATGATGACATTGCCACCCTTCGGCGCAAGGCCAGGGTCGGTCTTTGATGTGTAGCTGATGATCGCGTACTGCTCTGTGGGGAAGATGCCTTTCATATATTCCTCGTTCCAGAACTTGTTGGTCTCTTCGATGGGCAGTGTGATTATCGTGTGGTGGCTGTCAAGCGGCGGTTCGTAATCTACTCCCAGATAAATCATAGGGGTCGCCATTGAGTATTGATAGCTTTTCACCCCAACCTGAGCAAGCCACGGCAGGTGTTCGAAACCGATAAGATTCGTATAGAGCTGTTTTGCGTTTATGTTTGACACCACAAGCCTTGAAGTTATCTCGGTGCCGTCTCCAAGCTCAACACCAACAGCGCGGCCGCCTTTAACAATAACCTTCTTAACCAGCGTGTTAAGCCTTAATTCCATACCGAGTCTCTGTCCACATTTTACGAGCGCTTCGGGAATGCCTTTCATACCGCCCTTGGTATAATAGACCCCTTCATGCTCGGAATAAGGGATCATGGCACTGTGGCCCGGGCCGAGTTCAGGCGGAAGCCCGAAGAAATAGCTCTGGTAGGCAATTGATTCCTTAATCTTGTCGCTTACGAAATACTTGTCCAGAACCGACTGATAATTAGTCATGAAGAGCGGCAAATATTTAAGCAGCGCTGGCGTCTTTGCAAACATCGCGGCCATGTCGATCATGGTATTGCCCGGCGACAGGAAAAAACCTTTGAGCGCCGCGTCAAGAAATCCCTTCATATAATCGGCATACCTTCTCCACCCGGCCTCGTCTTGACGAGACATTTTCCCGATCATCTTCGCAGTTTCTTCGCTTGATAATGGATATGTCATCTTTGTGCCGTCCTTCAAGATGACCGTGTATATGGGGTCGCACTTTATCATTTCCGTTTCCTTGAAGACCGAAGTGCCCAGCCTTTCGAAGCACCAATCGATCACCTCGACGTCTTCGAGAATGGACGCCCCGAGGTCGAAGCCGAAACCTTCCTGTTCGAACGTGGAGCAGCATCCGCCAACCAGCGAGCTTTGCTCAAGCACAAGAGTCTTGCAGCCTTTTTTCGCAAGCAGCGCGCCTGCACTGAGCCCTCCGCATCCGGCACCGATGACAATCACATCATAATCGCTCATGAATCCTCCTTCCTGAAAGTTGTTTTGTGGCAGGTGGTATTACCAATTAACTCAAACAATTTACCCTTCTCAGGGCTTTAAGTCAAATATTCGTTGGGATGATTTAAAAATCATCGAGCGATTAAATCGATAATGACTAATTCGTTTTGACATGACAATTTTTTAGAAAAACTTATTTTCAAGTCTTCGAGCAAAGGAGTGGGGTCTTTAGCTGTGCATCATTACTGTATACATCTTCAACAGATGATAACGACAGGCTTCAACCGCTTGGTGGTTTATGTCAAACAATTCCTTCTCAGAAAGCATAAGCTCTGAGAAAAGATCATACTACAAAGGAACGCACTGCACATCGTTTACATGCGCTTATTATGTGGCCTCATTTTCAGAGGGAGCTTGGCTCACCCATATCAGATTATCAATTAGAACAGCACGCTGCTTGATAATAAATGATAAGTTGTCTTCACATGCGCTGGATACATCTCCTGATAAAATGCTTGCCTCACTGGTGTCGTGAAAATAGGTTAGTTCTCCAACAGGATTGTCGTTAAGGTTTATCATGTCGCCATCCCTCAAATTTACGTTTGTCTGAAATTGCCTCCTGACTTATGCCTGGTTGAGCTTGTATTTGTTGCCTGATAAGATTGCCCTCACTTATAAATCTGTGGCTTCCACCTTCTACACTCTCTACAAGCGCACGCTTAAAGCTGTATGTCACAGTGGAATTCACTCCAAGAACGAGGTTTGGATCAAAAGGAATCGTGAGTTCAAGTTCAGATGCGATATCATCGTAGATATCTTTTATTAGTCTGTATAGAGTATCATCTGGTTTCTGAATCGGAAGTTCCAAATCTTCACGTGCTTCTCGCCGATTGATTGTATAATCATGGCTGCCAGATTGGCTACACAAAAAGGTAAGAATCTTCTCTATCTTGGCGTGATCTTGAATTTGAGAGGATAGTAGTTTTCTGGCCAACATCTGAATTTGGGTGCGTGCTCGGAAAGCATCACCGAGAACTAATGGGTGAACTACTCTGGTAAGTTGAAGGATGACCTCACGTAAATGGTCTTCCCCTCTCAATTCTGTTTTAGCAAATTCCAAAAAGCCACTTATTGCTTCTACACTGACTGGGACCTTGGCTGTTGGAGGGGCACCCGGAATCTGCGGGTTAAGAGGTGTGTTGACACTTGGATCAATTGGCCCCAATGTTGCCTGCTTTGTCATGATGATATTGTCAGCACCTAGGCATATTAGGGTTCCCCCGCTGTGACATTTAAATGGAATGATCACCTCAAAAGTTGTACAGAATTGCCGGATGAGATTAGCAATGCTCCATGAGGCAAGAGTGTCACCACCTCGAGTATATAAATAAAGTGTGATCTTACTGACATCACCAATCGTATCCAAATGGTGGATAAGAAAGTCTAGCACTTCTGAATGTATCTTGGTTTCCATTTGTCGCCGGTCACCTGTTACATACACGATCACCTTTGAGTTAAGGTTTTTCTCTAACTGTTCATAAAGCAACTTTCGGGCTTGATACATATTCAGGACCCCTTTCAAAGAAAAGTACACCCATCAATTAATGTATCCTATAATCTTTTTCCGGGACTTTGTGAAATGCAACTTCTCTTTAATAAAAATAAATCGAACAAGTATTGGCGTCAGGCACCTTTCCTTGATCAATGAGGAAGCAAAGACAGAAATAACCAATTCAATTATGACATGGTGGCGGAACAATGCAGACCTAGGAGTGAAGAAGAGGAGATGGCACAATATCTTATCCTACTCTATTTTTCGGCTTTGCATTCAAGATGATGTCTCTTCGCCTTCGGCTCGAGGAGCGAGACAGGAAGTTCGAGATCCCATTTTCGCGAAGTCGAGGAGGAAGCGACGCAGGCAGAAATAAATAATTCAATTATGACATGGCGTCAGAACAAAGCAGGTCAAGGAACGACGATGTCGAAAAGTGAGGCATACTTTTAGCGTATGCC
>CAYNVT010000065.1:19302-22418 GCA_964400685.1 uncultured Bacteriovoracaceae bacterium
CAACTTTGAGACGAGGAGTGACGCAGAGATGCAAAGTTATCACGCCATGTCTTCATGGCAGAAGAACAAACCCTGCTGCTTTTAAATGCCTGTCAAACGAAAACACCCTCGTTATCCTATGCTCCTTCATAAGCGCAAACGATATGCAGTCAGTAAAGCTCACTTCATTATCCGCATATTTCTCAAAGAGCTTGAGCGCCGCTATCTCATCCTTGTTATCCGGCCTTAAAACAGTGATTGCCGAAGAGGACATAATTATCCTTGCCCTCTCTGCTGCGAATTTGTAACCGGCTTTTCTGCCGAGCAGGGTGAAGGTTTCATCAAGCACGAAGTTTGAGGTAAAGAGCTTATCCTTGCTTTTTTCAAGCGCAAGCCAGAAAGACACCGCATCCTCGTGGTGATCGTCCCTGGCAATATATCTGGCAATAAATGCGCCCGTGTCGATGAAAATCACTTTTTGTCCCCATAGAGATAATCATCATGGGAACTCGACAAATCCTTCGGCGCGGCACCTTTGAACACAGCCGTATCTTTAAAAAACGCGTCGCCGGAGTCCGCCTCGCTTTTGTTCAGGATTTCCCTAAGACCCTCCCGTATTATTTCACCGAGTGTGACCCCTTTCTTTTTCGAGATCTCTTCCGCTCTTATCTTCAAATCGTGAGGAAGCATTATCGTTGTTCTCTGCATATCACCCTCCATGACTATACATATATGCATAGCCATAACATTTATCAAGGGGAAATAAGATAGCTGATGAGTTAATAAGCCCTTAAGCAGAATCAAAATCTTTAAAGGTTTTACTTATCAGTTCAACAGCTTAATAGCTTTTTACCGGCTGAGATTTTGCTCAACTGCTTAATGGCTTAACTGCTTTTTCTGGCTGATGGAATTCTCCAGAATTATTATTGCATTGAAGCAAGACATCTTGATTCTTTATATCTGCAACTTAATATAGTTACGATATAAACTACGATTTGTTCCTCTCGATCTGATTATAAGGAGATATGTTGAACAAAAAAAACGTCCCTTTCAAGAATAAGAAAAGTGATCTCAGGAAGCTGGTCTTTCTGATGAACAAACAAAACAAAAGGTTTATCCCGCCCATTGACGCAATACTTGAATCTCTTGATGTCGTTCTCTCTGAAGAAGAGCTCGGATTGCTGCTGATATTGCGCACCGGATTATACTCGTACGAGCAGGCTGCCGATCTGAGTGGTTTTGACAGCGGGAAATTCCAGTCATTATTTGAATCTCTTCTGCATAAAGGTTTCATGGGGATTAAATACACTGAATCAGGAGAAGAGAGATATACGCTCCATGCCTTTGTTGTCGGGTTTGTGGAGTCTGTTGTGCCCTTCCTCATCGGAAAACCGGAAGAAAAGGAATTCTCTCAGAGATTTATGAGCTTTTATCAAGCTATTCGTAAATACAACATCTTCCCGTTCAGAAATTTAATGAACGTGGCAGTAAAGTATGCGCCGGTAACAAACCAGAGCGTTGGGATAATCCACGCGACAAAAGACTCGAAAGGAAAATCCATAATAGACATCAATCATACAATCAATGTTTCAGATTCAAAAATTTACCCGGCAAAGACTGTCAATGATCTTATACTGGAATATGGAAGCAAAAGTATCATCGGTCAGTTTCCATGCATGTGCAGGAGAATGAAGTTGAACGTTGATGAACCCTGCCGCTTGAAGATGCCTGATGATGGAGGATGTATTGGCTTTGGAGATGCAGTCAGACACTACATTAAATACGGATATGCACGTCAAATCAGCAAAGAGGAGGCATTTGATATTATTCAAAAAGTAAGGGACAAAGGCGCCATTCATTCAGTATTCCACGAAAAGGATGACACTAATCTGCCTCAAGTCGGTATCTGCAACTGCTGCTGGGACTGCTGCGGAATATTGTGTTCCTACAACACAGGAGTTTCTCCTCTGCGCTATAGCTGTTATTATATGGCCAGGGTCGCTGAGGGTTCAAAATGCACCGGGTGCGGAAAGTGTACGAAATACTGTCCGACAGCCGCAGCAACACTCCTCAATAAAAAAATTACGATTGATGCAAAAAAATGTATTGGTTGCGGGCAATGCGTTCATCAGTGTTCATTTTCAGCTCTTGAACTCATTGAGGATAAACGCACCGCATTCCTTCCGATGCTAAAAAAATCCGAGGCCAGATTACCGGCTTAGCCTGATAAGATTTCATTTCTATAAAGCATAGGTGTCAGGCACCCTTTCTTGAGATACCTGATGAGCTAATAAGCCCTTAAGCTGAATCAGAAGCTGTGAAGGTTTTGCTTAACAGCCAGGTTTTTATGCTTCATTCCCTGTAAGTACCGGCCAAATTTCTTTTTTACTGAAGGGATTCGCTATGCGGGTCCCACGTATGTTGAATTTTCTGTCACCGTTGTAAAGCAGAAAACCGGAAACTGCATTTTTAAGGGACAGCCTGCCGAATACGTCGAATGGCTTCAGAAAATTTTCGGAGAATGTCTCGGCTGACTTTATCTCAACAGGAACGAGTCTGCCTTTTTCTTTTATCAGGAGGTCTATTTCATTGCCTTTCGAGTCACGATAAAAATGGATTTCCGGCCGTATTCCGGCATTTAATGCACCCTTTACGATATCGGCAATAATCAGGTTCTCATAAAGATTGCCTCGCAAAGGATCGCGCGAAGCCTGCACTGTACTGTGAATCCCAAGCAAGTATGCTGCAAGGCCCACGTCTGAAAAATATATCTTTGAAGATTTGACGAGGCGCTTGCTGATGTTTTCATGAAAAGGCGGCAATTCGAAAAGTATGAAAGAGGCCTTCAAAACTGAAAGCCATGTTTTCAGAGTAGTTCTTGAAACGCCGACATCATTTGACAGCGAATCGAGATTTACAACCTGGCCGATGCGGCCTGCAATAAGCGTAAGGAATTTTTGAAACTGAGAAAGGTCTCTTACATTGATCATCGAGCGCAGGTCCCTTTCTACATATGTCTGCAAGTAGGAATTGTAAAATCTCCTCGGTTCAAGCTCATCATTGTGAAGCCGCGGATAAAACCCCCTGCAGATAAGGTCGTACGGCTCAACGGAAAGCTTGTAGTTTTTAAGCTCATG